>NZ_JAWRVK010000048.1:0-32212 GCF_036663575.1 Halalkalibacter flavus | reverse complement strand
ATACTATATTCACCTGAATAATCGGATTAATAGCTACAAAAAAAGGCTATTGATAAGACTTTCTCAACAGCCTGAAAGTCATTATGTGTAAAACATAATGACTTTCTTCCATATCTATTAATTCAAAGAGAGGTGTTTAGAATGAGAGTACTAATTGATTCGGCAAATATTAATGATATCAAGAAATTAATAGACTGCTACCAAATTGAGGGGGTTACTACTAATCCGACAATTTTAGCAGTGGAGGATGCAGATTATTGGGACCAACTAAAAAAAATACGTAATTTACTTGGTCGTGAAAAAATGTTTTTTATTCAAACACTTGCAGAAGATGCAGAAGGAATAGTAGAGGAAGCATTAAAAATCACTTCGGAAATTGATGAAGATGTTTATATTAAAGTACCTGTCATAGACGAAGGCTATAAAGCATTAAAGGAGTTAAATCGTTTAGGAGTAAAAACATTAGCTACAGCTATTTTCACATCACAACAAGCTTTAATGGCTGCAAAATGTGGTGCAGATTTTGTTGCTCCCTATGTGAATCGTATTGATAATATTTCAGGCGACGGGATCAATGTTGTTTCTGAGATTGTAAAATTATTTACTGTCTATCAATTACAAACTGAGGTGATTGCAGCAAGCTTTAAAAATGTTAATCAAGTACACAAGTGCAGTTTGGAAGGAGCTCATGCAATTACGGCTAGTCCAGATATAATTATTAATTTACATTCTCACCCATCTACCCAAATTAGTGTAAAGAAATTTACCAATGATTGGTATGAAAAGTTTGCGACAAGTAATATATAAGTAATATCAAGAAGATGAGTAGGTATAAGAATTATCTCTTTTCTTGGTGGACAAAATTTAATATTTAGACCTGCTGATAAAAGGACCGTATATTTTTTCAGCGTACACGTCTTTATTTTGTAAGGCGTGTTTTTTCTATTTGGAAATAAAGTAGCTGTGGTCTTAGTTACACTATCCTATATTTATTCTGTTTTTAAGAAGTTGAAATGAATCTTCATTTAGGAATTCGGAATGATGTAACGACTTGTTTCCACATGTTTTCGAAAGTCTTCTCTTAAATTAGATAGTGTTTCTTAGGAAGGTTACTAAGAATAATCTCAATTTTTTAAGTGCAAATGCAAATTGGGTCCTTGTATGATTCTTTAGGTAGGCTTTCTGAAATTTACTCAGCTAGAAAAGAATTTTATTTTTTTTTCGTTTGATAATAAGGGTAACTTATTTATTAAAGGGTGTACTAGAATGTTTCATAAATTGAGAAAACAAAAAAATCTCTTTAAATTAATTAGCGAGAAAAGTAAAGCTAACTTAGATGGAAGTTACTCGGAACCAATTCAGGTTAATTTAGAATCTAATTTAAATTATCTTAATCAAGTGTTAGGAGACAGTGAGGATTTTGTAACTAGGGAGTTTGAGACATATATAAATAAACCAATAAAAGTATTTATATGTTTTATAAGTGACCTTATAGATACTAATCAAGTTAATCAATATATTACTAAACCATTAATGGAACCAAATTTCTTAAACAATTATGAAGACTGTTCAATTCAAAGTGCTCCTGAAATAATTAAAAGTAAAATTTTAACTGTCAATAGTTTGCATGAGTTAAGCTCGATGGATGCAGTACTGGAGGCTATTCTATCAGGTCAAACAGCTTTGTTTATTGATGGATATGACACCGTTTTCTCTATCGATACACAAGGTTTTGCATCAAGGGCTGTAGACGAACCTCAAACGGAAACAGTTGTAAGAGGCCCTAGAGAGGGATTTACTGAGGATTTAGAAGTAAATACAGCGTTAATAAGAAGAAAAATTATTAACCCAAAGCTTATTTTTGAAAAAATAAAGTTAGGCAGACAAACAAATACAGTTGTTAAAATTGCATATTTAAATGGAATTGCAAATCCAGATGTCATTAAAGAAGTAAAGAAAAGAGTTAATCAAATAAATTTAGATGCAGTCCTAGAATCGGGATATATTGAGCAATTAATTGAGGACCGTCCTTTTTCAATTTTTCCTTTAGTTGGGAATACTGAAAAGCCAGATATTGTTGCAGCTAAACTATTAGAAGGAAGAGTTGCGATCTTGTGTAATGGCACGCCTTTTGTTTTAACTGTACCATTATTATTTTTAGAAAGCCTTCAAGCTAGTGAGGATTACTATTCTAGACCTTACTTGTCATCATTAATTAGACTCTATAGATTATTATCTTTATTACTAACTGTTGCTTTACCAGGAGTATATGTAGCACTTTCAAGCTATCATCAGGAAATGGTTCCAACGGTATTGCTGACGTCTATTGCGGCCTCAGAAGAACAAGTTCCATTTTCTACATTCGTTGAGGCACTACTAATGATAATCATTTTTACAGTGCTAAGGGAAACAGGAACAAGGATGCCAAAGGCTGTAGGTGGAGCAGTAACGATTGTAGGGGGATTAATATTGGGAGAAGCTGCTGTACAAGCTGGACTTGTGAGCTATCCTATGATTATTGTTGTAGCAGTTACAGGAATTACAGGTTTTTTAGTGTCAGCTTTAACAGATCCAATTCATATTGCCCGTTTAGGGCTGCTTGTTATGGCAGGTGTAATGGGACTATATGGGGTTGTACTTGGAGGTCTTCTCTTGCTTATTCATATGTGCTCACTGCGTTCTTTTGGCACGCCTTATTTAGAACCTTTTGCACCAACAATAATGAATGAACTAAAAGACTCTCTCATTCGCGTACCATTCTCGTTTATGAAAAGAAGGCCAGCTCCCATCAGCAAGCGTAAGTCAATTAGACAACAATTACCAGCACCTATTTTAAATCCTAGCAAAGATGGTGATGAAAGTTGAAGAATTATTTTTATGTGTTTCTACTTTCTATTTTGTCATTATCAGGGTGCTGGGATAGCAAAGAGTTAAATGAGATAGGAATTGTTACAGGAATTGCGATTGATAGAGACCAAAAGACTGAGGAAATTATTTTAACACAGCAAACTTTAAATCCTGCTACATTAAATATTGCAATAGGAGCTCCAGGACCTAATGTGAAAAATCATGAGTCGAGAGGAAATACAATTTTTGAAGCCGTTAGAGATGGGACACAAGATTTTGATCGGAAGAAGTTTTTTAATCATAATAAAATAATCATCATAAATGAAAAAGTAGCAAGAGAAGGGGTTTTATCAATATTAGATGTTTTTATTAGAGATCATGAAGGACGCGGCCTTACGTTACTTAGTATAGCAAGAGGAGTAGAGGCGAGAGAACTTTTAGCTGAAGAGCCTCAAGGAATTGGAAGATATCAAGCAATTCATCTAGAAGAAATGATGGAGAATTATCGATATAATCAAAAGTCAAGCAAAGTAAATATAATCAATTTTTTTGAAAAAGAGTTAGAAGAAGGAATTAATCCTGTAATGGGTGTTTTAGAAAAGGAAGAAACGAACGCAAAACTAACAGGAATCGCAATCTTTAAAAAAGATAAATTGATTGGGTATTTAGATGAAATAGAAACAAGAGGATATAATTGGGTAATTGGGGAAATTCACAATGCCGCGATAACAATGCCATCGTTAAAAAATGAAAACGAATTAGTACTTTTAGAAACACTTGGGGGTGACTCAAGAATAATCCCCAATATAGCAGGGAACGAAATATCATTTACAATTGAAAGTCGTATAGAAGTATCATTAGCTGAACAGCAAAGTAAGGAAGAATATGACCCTTATGAAAATCTAGAATATTTAAAGCAGGTAGAAAACAAAACGAAAAAGGTAATCGAAAAAGAGATGAAAATGGCAATTGAAAAAGTACAAAAGGAATATCAAGCTGATATTTTTGGTTTTGGCAGACAATTATTCAAAGAAAATCCAAGCAAATGGAAAGAAGTAAAAGAGAATTGGGATGAAATCTTTTCGAATGCAGCATATACAATAAAAATTGATGTAGATATCAAGCATACTGGTTTAATTCAAGGATCATTTAGTTCAGAGGAATGATGAATAAGGCTTTAACCTAGCAGGATTTCGTTTATGTAAAGGGATAGGTCTTATGATCGATTATAATTATAAAAATAGTACGCCTTAAATAAGGACACTTTTTCTTGTGTCCCTTTCTTTAAATTAACTCTAAATTTTTTAATGGGTGGTCTTACTGATTTTTATAACGCAGCCAGGTAATGGCCGACAATAATAAGCTTAAAAGTAAAAAAAGTGTTGGCAAAGCATAAGGATATTCAATATTAGTTTGTGATTCCCAAGAAAATAATAAATTCTTCACTTTCTAAAACTCCTCCTTTTTGAAAGTGTCTTTTGATAATAGTTTCCTTATTATTGAGGCTATTAATATAATACTCGGAAAGACCAATAGTAAAGGTATCCATAAATTATAAGGGAAAATATTTGTTCCTACATATATATGTTCTGATGCATTAGTAGCCATATTTAACCCTAAATATACTCCAATTAATGCCACTGCCATAATAACAAAATGGTTATTACGTAAAAATAATAATTTTTGAATAGCATAAACAGCAACAAATGAATGGATGTATAGCTTTAAAATGGATGTAGTTGTAAACTGAAGAACACTTATTGCGTGTAGATTTTCAATGAATTGGCCGATGTTGATCTGCTGAATTAATATATACATTGGATACATGCTTTGTTGATACACGCCTTCTCCGAGCGTACTAATGGCTAATATGTTAAATGACATAATTAAGAACCCTGTTAAGAATGTAGCAATTAGGGTTGGCTTTATAATCATTCTTTCATTTCTAGTAAGTGTCCAAATCATTGCTAACTCCAGCGATTGGGCAAAAGATTGAGTAATGCCAAGTGGCCATACTTCTCCCCAAGCCCTTCCCCAGCCGTTAGATAAAATAGGTCTTAAATTATCTATAGATAAAACGCCTGAACTAATGAGTAATATAACTTCTATTACAAAAAGGAACAAAATAACAGGTAATAACAATTCTGCGATTCGTCCTAAGATCTCAATTCCATAAAATAAACCTATAATAATAACAAACATCGTAAATCCAAGAAAAAATAAAGGAGGAGTATTTGGCAAGATTGTTGACGAGATAGCAAACTTTAAATCAGACAAAATTCGTCCGACATCGTAAATAGCTAAAAGAGGATAGAGCCATGCTATTGGAATCCCAATCCACGGACCTAAATGTGCTGGGAACCACTCAACAAGAGTTAATCCAGGATTCAGACGCATTATGACTGTATATAGGGCAATGATAATGGCCCCTAAAAATGTTGAAAGTAAAGTAACAAGCCAAGCATCTCTCCCGGCTCCAGCTACAAAACCAAAAACAATAGTTGTTCCAATTTGGTAAAAAGCCGTAATACAGAATAATTGATATAGAGAAATTTTCCCCATTTGAAATCTCCTAACATGAACTTTGAATAATTAGCTAGCAACGTTTTATGTGTTAAATCCGTTCCTTACTTAGTATTCACCAAAAAAGGATTATAAATGTTAGTTTATTTAGATATTCGAGTATAACAGGTAAGTAATGAAGTCTGGATATCAAATAGAAATAATATCAAAAACGAGCGACATCCCATTTTCAAAAAAATTTGCTGATTTTGTTTGTGAATTAATATAATCAACTAATTTAAGGAATTCTTATAAAAAGGGTTAAAATGTGTTGACTCAATTATCAGATGAGTCTATACTAAACTAAAGCTCATATGATGATAGGTCGCTCATTTGAGCAACCGAATTCAAGTCTCATAATAGTAAATGGTTAAACTGGAGGTTTGATGATGCCTAACTGGGAGGAAAGAAGGTTACTTGTCAAAGTCGCACAAATGTATTACGAAGATGACATGACTCAAAATGAAATTGCTAAGGAAGTAGGGATTTATCGAACAACAATTGGAAGGATGCTTAAAAAAGCAAGAAAAGAAGGTATTGTTCAAATTCATATAGATAGCACATCTTATGAAACGTTTGAGTTAGAGACAAAACTCCAAAAAACTTTTCTGCTTAAGGATGTAATTGTTGTTCCTGACATGGATAATGAATCAGATGAAAAAAGAAGATCAGATTTAGGTCTTGCTACATTAGAACTTTTAAATCGAATTATTAAAGAAGATGACACGATTGGTTTTACGTGGGGGCGAACTATGGGAAGTATGATTGATAGACCTGTGGATTATAAGCCTAGAAAGGCAGATTTTGTACCGCTAGTTGGGGGACCGGGTACTTTAGACAGTAAATATCATGTAAATACGATTATATATAACGTCGCAAAAGCTTTTGGTGCTACATCTCATTTTATTGATGCTGCTGCTGTGGTAGAAAAGAAAGAAACCAAAGAAGATATAATTAACTCTAATTATTTTAAAAAAATATTGGATATGTGGAAAAACATAAACATCGCAGTGGTAGGAATTGGCGCGCCACTTGCTTCATCAAATATGATTTGGACAGGGTTTTACGGAAATAAAGAAATCGATGAACTCAATAATTTAAATGCTGTTGGTGATATATGTTCACGATTTTATGATATTAATGGAGTTCTTGTAGAGTCTGATGTGACTGAAAGAACTGTAGCTGTTGAATTAGATCGATTAAAAGAGATTGAATATTCAATTGGGGTTGCTGAATCAGAAAATAAAGTTCCGTCTATTCTAGGAGCTTTAAGAGGTAAATATATAAATGTTCTTATTACAAATGAAAGTACTGCAGAGAGACTAATTGAGCAAATCTGATTCTTTTTTACAAGATTAGAGAACGAATTCAATATTGAAAGCGACTTCTATTAAACAATTGATACAATCTGGGGTCTGTAGCGTGCTACTGTAAAGTTTATTCCAAGAGGAGGTGATGAACTAGTCGAAAAAATATTATGAACATTTAGTTCAATAAATATGATTTTAGAAAGGGGTGAATTAGCTAGTATGGAGTTTATCACTATGATCGCTGATGGTTTTATGAATTTATTCGAAAGAGGTGGCGAGGTATTTGTCGATCTTGTCACAGGCATCGTTCCTTTATTAATTTGTTTGCTAGTTGCGATGAATGCCGTTGTTCGTTTAGTAGGAACCGATAGAGTGGAGCGCATTGCAGCAAAGTCTGGGAAGAATGTATTTGCTAGATGTTTAATTTTACCAGTATTTGGAACATTTTTCTTTGCAAATCCTATGACACTTTCATTAGGACGCTTTTTACCCGAGAAACACAAACCAGGCTATTATTCAGCGGCATCCTTTTCTACACACACACACAATGGACTATTTCCGCACGTAAACCCAGGAGAGTTATTTGTCTTTTTAGGAATTGCTCAAGGGATTACAACATTAGGTCTTCCAATTGGGGAGTTAGCTGTGATGTACTTTTTAGTGGGTATCGTTACTAACTTTATGCGTGGTGTAGTAACTGACTGGACAGTGGCGTATGTATCAAAACAACAAAAAGTTAAACTGAAGAGTACAGTTGATCTATAAGGGAGGTGAAAATAATGTCAAACTACAAATCAGCAGTTGTTCATGCAGGAGCCGGTGGTTTCGGTGGACCATTAACCATTATTGTAAATGAAAAGAAAAATAAAGTTGTCTATATCACAGGCGGAAATCAACCAGATATTGCGAAAAAGCTTGCAGATTTAACAGGAGCAGAACTAGTTGATGGATTTAAAACGAAGGTACCTGATGAAGAAATGGCCTGTGTGATTATTGATTGTGGTGGAACGTTACGTTGTGGCATTTATCCACAAAAAAGAATTCCAACGATCAATATCATGCCAACTGGTCAAAGTGGACCATTAGCGAAATTTATAACAGAAGATATCTATGTTTCAGGAGTTAAGGTTAACAATATTGAAGCAGCAAATGAAGAAATAAATAGTGGCGAAGAAAAAGAGAGCGCTTCTGTCGGCGAAACAGAAACGCAAGAAAATAAAAATAAACAATTTAAGTATAGCACAGACAAAAAAATTAGTGAACAGCAGAAGCCGAAAGGCCTTATGGTTAAGGTAGGAATGGGAATAGGTAACTTTACAAGTACGCTGTTCCAAGCGGGTCGTGACACGATTGATACCGTTTTAAAAACGATCCTTCCTTTTATGGCATTTGTGGCTATGCTTATCGGGGTAATCTTAGAATCTGGTATTGGGGATGTATTTGCAAATTTCCTTTCACCATATGCAGGTTCGTTACCAGGGTTACTTCTAATTTCACTAGTTTGTTCATTCCCACTTTTATCGCCATTTTTGGGGCCAGGAGCAGTCATTGCACAGGTGGTCGGCGTGTTAATTGGTACGGAGATTGGGCAAGGGAATATCCCGCCACAACTTGCTTTACCGGCATTATTTGCGATCAACTCACAAGCAGCAGCTGATTTTATTCCTGTAGGCTTAGGGTTAGCGGAAGCGGAACCAGAGACGGTTGAAGTAGGGGTGCCAGCTGTATTATATTCAAGGTTTTTGACCGGAGCGCCAACTGTTTTTGTAGCATGGCTAGCAAGTTTTGCAATTTACACGGATTTTTAATAAAAGAATTATTTAACATGTAGAGATAAATTTTTAAGCAGGTGGAAATTATGAGTGAAATCTATTATACAAACGTAATAAGTATTGGACCTATGGTAGCTACTTTCTATGCAGATAAGATGATTATTCTTTTTAAAAGTGACGCACCAGAAGAATTAAAAGAGTTCTGTATTGTTCATGAGAAGAATGAGTTGAATGGAGAAATAGTAGTCGGAGATATATTTAAAATTGGGGAAGAGGAATACAAAGTGACTGCTGTTGGAAGTGCGGTTAATCAAAATCTAGGTAATCTTGGACATATAACTATAAGGTTCAATGGTAGTTCAGAAGCAGATTTACCGGGAACCCTTTGTTTAGAAGATAAAGTGATTAAAGAAATTACCGAGGGCGAAAAATTAGAAATAGTTCGAAATAAATAATCTAAATAGGAGTGGAGAAAACATGACTGTACAAAAAGTAGCAATTGTAGCTGGTGGAGGTCAAAATTTAGGAGAGGCACTTTCTTACCGATTAGCTGAAGATGGTTATAACGTTGCTGTTGTAGATCTTAATGGGGACAACGCCAATAGTGTTGCAGCCGAAATTGAATCAAAATTTAGCAAAGTAGCAATTGGTATTAAAGCAGATCTAACAAATGAAGTCGAAGTGGCATCTATGGTTGAAAAAACCGTTTCTAAATTCGGACAAATTGATCTACTTGTTTACAATGCGGGTTATGCAAAGAGTTCAAAGATAACTAATTTTGATTTAACTGCATGGGAAACGTCTATGGCTGTCAACTTAACAGGTTATTTCTTATGTGCTCGTGAAGTATCAAAGGTGATGATCGAACAAGGGTACGGAAACATCATTCAAATCAACTCAAAGTCGGGTAAAGTAGGAAGTAAGCATAATTCTGGTTATTCTGCCTCTAAATTCGGAGGAGTAGGTTTAACTCAAAGTCTAGCGTTAGATCTGGCAGAGCATAACATTCGTGTAAATTCAATTATGCCAGGAAATCTATTAAGCTCTCCTATGTTCCAGAGTTTACTCCCGCAATATGCAAAAAAACTCGGAATTCCTGAGAGTGAAGTAGAACAAGTTTATATTGATAAGGTACCATTAAAACGTGGATGTGAGTATGATGATATTGCCAATGCTGTCCTTTTCTATGCTTCAGATAAAGCAGCTTATTGTACTGGACAGTCGATAAACGTTACTGGTGGGCAAGTAATGTTTTAATAACTAAAAGCAATTTAAAGAGTCTCCCACTTAACTAGTATAAGAAGAGACTCTTTAGATTGAGTTATAAGAGAACGTTTCGTCTGAATAAATAAAATTGTTATCAGAATCTCAGGTGAAAAATTTAAAGTTCAGTATTTTGAAAATCGTGGGGGAAATAAATAAGTGTTTAAGGGGAAAAGACATTATAAATTTCAACTGCTTTTCGCTGTCACTCTTCTAAGTTTATTAATATATAGTGTAAGTTCCTTAAATAATGACAAACCAAGGGTGGTTGTTGTTTTAAAAGCTTTAGAAACAGAATCAGAATATTGGAAGATATTAAGTCAAGGAGCTAAAAAAGCCTTTAAAGATTTTAACGTTGAAGGTCAAATATTAGGTACTGCCAATTTACAAGTCACAGAACAAATAGAAATCTTAGCAGATGTTTTGGAACAGAAACCTGACGCATTAATTGTTGCTCCTATACAACCTACTCCGACTATATCCGTTTTAAAAAAATATCAAAATAAAAATATTCCTGTACTACTTGTTGATACTGAACTAGATTGGGATGGTCAGACAATGTATATAGGTACAGATAACCATAGTTTAGGTGTAAGATCGGGTCAATTATTAGGATCTATGCTACAACCTGGCAATCAAGTAGCGCTTATACATTCAACTAACGTTAATCCGGATATGGTGAAAAGGTTGAAAGGCAGTAGAGAATCATTAGAAGCGATTGGAATTAAGGTTGTAATGGAAAGCGCTGCCGATAGTGAATCGGGAGAAGTAGAGAGAGCAATTGATGAAATTATTAGGTTGTATCCTAACATTGATGGTGTATTTGCTGCTAATGATACAATTGCAATTAATTCCTTGAATCTGTTGGAGGAAAAAGGATATAACATTCCAGTTGTTGGTACAGACGGTACAATGAAAATGCTAGAGATAGTTGAAGAGGGAAGGATTAATGCTAGTATCGCTCAAAATCCATATGATATGGGATATTTAAGTGTCGTGTATGCAATTAGATCCATTGAAGGAGAGCTCGGTACTAAAAGAGTTAATACTGGGATAGATATTATTACAAAAGAGAATTCGGTAACTAAAATAAATTTCTTCTCTAAAGATGTCTTGAAATGACTGAATAATTAAAATGATTATTATGAAAATATGTGGGGAAGTACACGTTTTTTACTGATGTATTTCTATTAGTAGCACTTTGAGATATTTACATTATTGGGGTATCTTTAAAATTTTTTAAAGGGTGGAAGAGAAAATGGTAGAAAAAACATTTACAGTTATTGATAAAACAGGTATCCATGCTCGACCTGCAACAATGTTGGTTAAAGCAGCAGGTCAATTTGGTAGTGAAGTCAACCTTGAATATAAAGGAAAAAGTGTAAACTTAAAATCAATTATGGGTATTATGGCTCTAGGGATCCCTTCAGGAGCTGAAATAAAGGTAGTAACAAAAGGTACAGATGAAAATGAAGCACTAGAATCTATCACTGAGACATTAGTAAAACAAGGGTTAGCCAGATGAGGATCGAGAATATTAATGGTATTGGGGCGTCAGCAGGGATAGCAATCGCAAAAGCTTATTGCTTAGAAGAACCAGAGTTTAAAATAGAAAAAAAATTAATAGAAGATGCTGAAAGTGAACTTAAACGCTTCGAGGGTGCGGTAAACCAATCCAAAACAGAACTTCAAAAAATAAAGGAACATGCAAATCGAGAGTTAGGTACTGATAAAGCTGATATATTTGAAGCGCACTTACTAGTGCTAAGTGATCCAGAATTATTAAACTCAGTAAAAGAAAAAATTGAAAACGAAGGGCTTAATGCTGAAGTAGCAATGAAAGAAGTCGCTGATATGTTTGTTTCTATGTTCGAATCAATGGAAAATGAGTATATGAAAGAACGTGCAGCAGATATTCGAGATGTAACAAAACGAGTTATCGCTCACTTGTTATGTGTTCAAGTCCCAAATTTAAGTTTGGTTTCTGAAGAAGTCGTAATCGTTGCGGAGGATCTTACGCCTTCGGACACGGCTCAATTAAATCGTAAATATGTCAAAGGTTTTACGACCAATATTGGTGGGAGGACTTCTCACTCAGCGATTATGGCACGGTCCATGGAAATTCCTGCTGTTGTAGGAGCAAAAGTAGTAACAACAGAAATTGAAAATGGTGCATTAGTAATTGTTGATGGTATAGACGGAACCGTGATTGCGAATCCTTCCTCAGAAGTATTAAAGAAATATGAAGAGAAAAAGACTCTGTTCGAAGTTCAAAAAGCAGAGTGGGCGAAGCTTAAAAATGAGAGAACGGTTTCAGCAGATGGCTACCATGTAGAGCTAGCTGCTAATATTGGTACTCCTGAGGATGTTAAAGCAGTCCTTGGAAACGGTGGGGAAGGTGTTGGACTATACCGTACAGAGTTCCTTTATATGGGTCGAGATCAACTACCAACAGAAGAAGAACAATTTGAAGCGTATAGAACGGTACTAGAATCTATGGAGGGAAAACCTGTTGTTGTACGCACACTTGATATTGGTGGAGATAAAGAGCTTCCTTATTTAGATCTTCCGAAAGAAATGAATCCTTTTTTAGGGTTTCGTGCCCTACGTCTTTGTCTAGAAATGCCAGACTTATTCCGTACTCAGCTTCGGGCTTTACTAAGAGCGAGCGTTTATGGAAACTTGAAAATTATGTTTCCTATGGTTGCAACATTAGATGAGTTTCGTGAAGCCAAAAATATCTTGTTAGAAGTGAAAGAGCAAATCAAGGGTACTGGTAGTGCTGTATCCGATGATATTGAAATAGGTATAATGGTCGAAATTCCTTCTACCGCTGTAGCTGCAGATTTATTTGCGAAGGAAGTTGACTTCTTTAGTATCGGAACCAATGATTTAATTCAATACACAATGGCTGCAGACCGTATGAATGAACGAGTTTCATATCTTTACCAGCCATATAATCCAGCTATTCTTCGATTAGTAAAAATGGTTATTGATGCTGCGCACAAAGAAGGAAAATGGGTAGGAATGTGTGGAGAAATGGCAGGAGATGAAGTGGCTATCCCGATTTTACTTGGACTTGGGTTGGATGAGTTTAGCATGAGCGCGACTACTATATTACAGGCAAGAAGTCAAATTAGTAAACTATCAAGAGTCGAAATGAGCAATGTATTAGAACAAATTCTAAATATGAAATCAGCTCAAGAAGTGGAAGAGTTGATTAAAAGAAAGTTTTTTGACTTGATAAGCTATTGATAATGGAAGCAAACGAATCATTTTATATAATTTTTTTAAAAGCTTATAAGAGATTAGATTGTGAAAATGAAAATCTCAAAAATATAAATCGGAGCAAAGGAGACTGAAAAACAATGCCTGTTTCTTTTAACTACTCAAACGCATTACCATTTATGAAAAAATCTGAGGTGGAGAACCTACGAGATTATGTTTCAGTAGCCCATTCTCATTTACATGAAAAAAAAGGTGCAGGTTCTGATTATCTTGGATGGATTGACCTTCCTAATAACTACGATAAAGACGAATTTTCAAGGATCAAACTAGCTGCTGAAAGAATCCGTGCTAATTCTGAAGCGCTTATTGTGATAGGAATTGGAGGATCTTATTTAGGTTCACGTGCCGCTATTGAGTCATTATCGCATACGTTCCACAATCAATTGAGCGATACAACACAAGTGTATTTTGCAGGTCAAAATATTAGTTCTACTTACGTATCTCATTTGTTAGAGATTTT
This sequence comes from Halalkalibacter flavus, assembly GCF_036663575.1. Classification (NCBI taxonomy): domain Bacteria; kingdom Bacillati; phylum Bacillota; class Bacilli; order Caryophanales; family Bacillaceae; genus Halalkalibacter; species Halalkalibacter flavus. Next base: position 18,710 of record NZ_JAWRVK010000048.1, on the reverse strand, counting down.
GGAAGGTAAAGATATTTCAATTAACGTCATATCTAAATCTGGCACAACTACTGAACCTGCTATTGCTTTCCGTATCTTCCGTGACTATCTTGAACAAAAATACGGTAAAGAAGAAGCGAAAAGCCGTATTTATGTTACGACAGACCAAGAAAAAGGAGCATTGAAGCAACTAGCGACCGATGAAGGTTATGAAACTTTTGTTATTCCAGATGACGTAGGTGGAAGATTTTCCGTTTTGACAGCAGTTGGCCTTTTACCAATTGCTGCTGCTGGCCTAAATATTGATCAAATGATGGATGGAGCCGCGGCTGCTGCTCGTAAATATAATAATTCGGATTTATTAACAAATGAATGTTATCAGTATGCGGCTGTAAGAAATGCGCTTTACTCAAAAGGAAAGTCCATTGAGCTATTGGTAAACTATGAGCCATCTCTTCATTATGTATCAGAGTGGTGGAAACAACTCTTTGGGGAGAGTGAAGGAAAAGATCATAAAGGCTTGTTTCCTGCTTCTGTTGATTTCTCAACAGATTTACACTCCTTGGGACAATATGTTCAAGAGGGTCAACGTAATATGATTGAAACAGTAATACAGGTTAAGAAACCAAAGGCTGAAATAACCATTCAAGAAGACCCAGCTAATACCGATGGTTTGAACTTTTTAGTTGGAAAAACTATGGATGAAGTAAATAAAAAAGCGTTTCAAGGTACAGTGTTGGCCCATGTGGATGGCGGAGTACCAAATATGGTTATAGAGTTGGATGAAGTAACCGAATTCACATTCGGTGAAATGGCTTACTTCTTTGAAAAAGCTTGTGGAATTAGTGGATATTTGTTAGGTGTAAATCCCTTTGATCAACCAGGAGTTGAAGCGTATAAAAAGAATATGTTTGCTTTACTGGGTAAACCAGGGTTTGAGGTTGAGAAAGAAAATTTAATGAAGCGTTTATCTGAGGGGCGGCATGATGTAATAAGCGCCCGAATCCCTTGAGCCACAAGGATTTTCATAAACAAAAAGCAAAATGCTAACTTTTTTGCTAACATAAATAGCCTTAGCGTAGGCTTCCTATGAGTTGACCAAACTTGCGGGAAGCCTTTTTCTTCATTTAATCATATCAACAAGATAGAAGATATAAATCGGGAAATTGATACGTTTGAAGTTTATCAGACCGAGGGTAATATGAATCCCGAATCCGTATCAGCAGAGCTTGAAAAATTTAGAGTGATAGGATATAACTTAAAAGTGCAAACACTATATATGGCTGGAATTTTGATTGTTCTTAGTATATTTATTGCACTAATACTTTCTCAAATCATTGTTGTTCCTATTAAAAAATTACTTTGTTCTATTGAGAAAGTAGCATCCGGTGACCTTACAGAAGAGACTATTTATGAAGTGGCCAAAGATGAAGTCGGAAAGCTTACTCTCGTATTTTTTGAGATAAGAAAAAACTTGAGAGCTTTCTCCGAACGGACAACAGCGAAGACAAACGAAGTTACTAATATTTCCAAACAGTTATCGAATACTTCAGAGAATAAAATTGGGCTACAACATCCGGTATTGCATCAACGATTCGAAATGTATGTAATACATCAGAAGGCACGTTCAATCGTATGGAAGAAAGTATAGATGCAGCAAACCATGTGTATAGATGGTGAAAAGTATATAAAACGAGCGATTGCACAAATTGAAACAATAAATGAAACGGTAAAACAGTCAGCAAATATTATTCAACAATTAGGCGAACGTTCACAAGAAATTAGTCACATTCTCAACATAATTACTTAAATTTCTGAACAAACAACTTTGCTTGCGTTAAACGCAGCGATCGAAGCTGCACGAGCCGATGTACACGAAAAGGATTTGCAGTTGTTGCAGGTAAAGTTCGTAAATTAGCAGATGAATCAAGAGCATCAGCGGGGAAAATTTCGGATATGGTTGATGCTACTCAAATGGATACGAAAAGAGCCATTGACGAAATGAATCGCGGTGCGGAGGAAGTAGAAGTTGGTACAAGAGTCGTTCATGAAATGGGAGATTCTTTTAATAGCATCCCAAAATCAATTGAACAAGTAACGACAGAGATGCTTAATGTCTCAAAATCTACTCAAATAATTGCTATGAATACAGTTCAGTTAAGCGAAGTACTAACAGAAATGGAAATATCCACACTTGAAAATGCTGAATATTCGCAAAGTATAACGGTTGATACTGATAGACTAATCACAGAAAGCAATGAAATAAAAACATTTGCCCAGAAGATGAATTATCTTGTAAGTGAGCTAAAGCAGGGGATGAGTAAATATACAATAAAGCATTAGTAACACTATCTCAAGAATATGTGAAGGGGCGCAAATTTCTAATGGTTCACTTTATAAGTATTTTAAAAACAAGGAAGATTTATTCTTAGTAGTATTAGAGCGTTGTTTAGCTAACCTCTGAACAGTTTGAAGGTATTTCAAAGGCTTTAAAAGAGATGAAAAATTATTATGAAAGTGAAATGAAAAGAAGAGAAAACGGGTCGCCATGGAGAAAGTTACCGACTTTCTAACGCCCTGTAAAAAAGAAGGTAACTTTCTAAGGTGGCAAACCTCTGCATATTCGTTGCAATTCTCTGCACTTATCTTTTGCAAAATACACTAATTATCTGCTTTTAATATGTTATCAATCTTCAATTTTAAAGCATTTAACCCTTCTTCTGAACTTTGATATTCGCCTAACACTATTTTTTGCAAAGTCAGGGACCACTCGTTACTCATTTCAAAAAAATTTGGATGAGGAGTAAAAAGTTCATTTGCATTCTCTAGTGTTTCATTTAAAGTCTTAGTATAACCTTCCGATTCTTGAAGTAAGTTTACAAACTTGGGGTCTTTCAGAACAGAGTTTCTAGCAGGATTAACTAAATTTAATTCAAGAGCACCTTTTTTGATAAATTCCTTTGATGTAAAATATTGAACAAATAGCCAGGATGCTTTTTTCTGTGTAGAATATTCATTAATACCCAATCCCCATGTCCAGATGTTTGACTGAAAGTTATTACCTTCATTTGCTAAGGGGGCTAATGTCCATGCAATATTTCCAGCTTCCGTTGAGTTACCTTTTTGATTTTGATAGTAAGCATTATTATCTGCGTCAAATAACATACCAGTTCTTCCGGCGCCTAAGTCTCCTCCAGCTTCGTACCAAGGATAACTTGCCCATTCAGGTGGTACACACTTTTTTATAAGTTCAGCCCATTGGTCAGTAAATTCAATCGCTTCTTGTGAATTAACTGTAGAAATCAATTTTCCATTCACAATTTTAAAATCTTTGGCTCCATTATTAACAAATGATGTAATATAGCCAGTGGTAAGGCCTGTCCATTTATTTGTTCCTCTCAAACCAAGTGCATATGTGTCGTCATCTTTGTAATCATTTAACATACTACACTGTTGTTTTAACTCAGAAAGAGTTTTTGGTGGATTTATATTCAATTCTGAAAACCATTGTTTATTATAAGCCAAGGAAATAATTTCAAAGCCAATAGGCAACGCCCATGTTTTACCTGTACCTACAGGGTTTCCAGGGACTAAATCCCACTTTAAAGTATTTAATACCGTAGGGTGAAAGTCTTCGGTTGCTAAATCTGGGTTTGTTATTAAATGATTACTCATTAATTCATCAAGATCTTGCATTAGCCCATTGGAGGCATGACTCCATATATAATATGAACCTGTCATAAAAACATCGGGATTACCTGTTTTTGTATGTAACATGTATGTTATTCTATCAGCATAGTATTCTTCTGGGGAAATAGTGTAGCTTACTTCTATACCTGTTTTTTCTTGAAATCGAGGAAGTTCTTTAAGAATTGCATAGGCATAAGGATGTTGATTAAGTGCTATTTTTATTGTTTCACCTTCCGCAACTTTCCAATTAAAATCAGGAACCTTACTAGGGGCTACTTTACATCCAGTACAAACAATTATTAAGATAACTATCGTACGTAGAGTTTTAATAAATAAATAATGATTTCTCATTTCTCCCTCCCCCTTCTTTTTAGATGGATATATTATCGCGGTTGCTATAAATAGTAGTTGTAGAACAGGTATTAGCACTTATGATATATTCAATTATACAAGAGATAACTTATATTTGAAAGGGTTTTCAAGTTATGGTGATAGATTGGAAGTTGACTTATAACAAAGGGGTTTGCTAATGAAAAGGGTATTAATTGTTGATGATGAGCTTCTTGTTCGAGTCGGATTAAAAACTACAATTCCATGGGAGGATCACGGATATAAATTAGTAGGTGATGCCAAAAATGGAAAAGAAGCTATTGATTTGATTACTGAAAAAAAACCAGACATTATTTTAACCGATATTTCGATGCCGTTTATGGATGGTTTAGAGCTAATAAGGCTAATTAGAAAAAATTATGCTCAAATGAAATTTATTATTTTATCCCATCATGATGATTTCAAATTTGCCCAACAAGCAATAAGTTTAGGAGTTATACAATATATTTTAAAACACGAACTGACAGCGGAGAACTTATTAACAGCCCTTAACAACGCATCTAATGATATGCCCGTTGAACAGTTCTTACTAGCAGATAATAACAAATTATTAGAAGTTTCAGTTGAAAATGAAACTAATAGTAATGCAGAAATGGAAAAGGTTTTACTGAATAATCAATTTTATTTAAACAATGATTTTTATATTATTGTATCTGTTCATATAAATGAAGATTTTGTAGAAAGTAAAAAGATAACATTACAATTTATTAAAAATTTGGCATTAGAGTTTTTATCAGATTTGCCCTTCAAGTCGTTTGTTAATTTTAACGAAAAAGAGATTATTTTTTTACTAAACTTAAAGAAACAAACTACTATCCAGACTATTAAGAAAATAATGCAATCTGTAAATGAAAATGTTAAGAAAATACTAGATGTGAACTTGTTAATCGGTATTAGTGAGAAAGGTAATAAAAAAGAGGAGTTCAAGGAGTTATACATTCAGTCTCAACGTGCAAAAGAGCAAAGTTATTTCTCTCGAAAAAATGTAATGGTTTACCAAAAAGAATCAGACTATGGCTACGATGAAAAAATCCTGTTTGATAACGATTTATTAGAAAGTTTAGTCGTGAGTGGATGTATAAGGCAAGTTGAAAAATTACTAACTGAACTTTTTCAACAGATTGAATTAAGTAAAAATTTCAATAAGTTAGAGTGTGTTTATAGTGAACTTCTAAGGTTATTCAATAAGCTATCATCAAAAAAAATTGAACAAGAAATTGGAAATTTCAGTGCTTTTGTAGAGGTTCAACGATTTATTTTAGAACAATATATTAGTTTGTCTAACAAATATATTGGTGGAACAGAAAGATATTCTATTCATATTCAAAAGAGTCTTTCTTATATTAATAAATACTACTCAACAGATTTATCTTTAGCTATGCTTGCTAACTTCTTAGAGATAAATAAAAGTTATCTAAGTTCGCTGTTTAAACAAGAATTAGGAATTAACTTTACTAGTTATTTAACTAAAGTCCGTATAGAAAAGGCAAAAGAACTACTTACACAAACTGATTTTAAAATGTATGAAATAGCAGACCAAATTGGTTTTGATAATCCTTATTATTTCAGTAAAGTTTTTAGAGATTTAACAGGTGTAAATTGTAAGGAATACCGAAAAAGTCATTATAAAAAGGAGTAAGAAAAAGGGGTTAAATGAGAAACTTAAGCATACAAAAACGACTTTTTTTATTAATTACATCATTTATTGTTCTCACGTTAGCGATACTAAGTATTGTGGTCTATATCTATTTCTTTCAGAATATGAAAGAAAGGGAACTTGAGTTTGCTACTCGTCTATCAAATGAGACAAAACAAAGTATAGAAATTATCCTGCAAATTGTTACCAATGCATCGATTTCTTTATCTAGGGATGAAAATATCCTCAATGCATTGGAAAAAAGTGTTGATGATACTATACAAGAAGGGAAAGAGGATAAACACCAAATTAACACAATGCTTCAAAACATGGTTCATACTAATGAGTATTTGAGTGGAATGTATATTATTGGAAATAATAATATGTTTTTTTCTAGTGATTGGGGGGTAAACCAACAAAAACTAAGAGAAGTCTATAATATCGACCTACAGGGTGAATTAGTGAAAAATAGCTATTTTACTAGTACACGTAATGAAAATTATCATTTCTTTTCTGATATGGAAGTTATTTCTTTAATGATTCCTGTATTCTCAGATAAAGGAGAAAAAATAGGGTTAATAATAAATGATTTAAATTCAATGTATATTGAAGAAATTCTTGCGACCTCTTCAGCTTCACGTAATGAAAGAGTTCTCGTTGTAAATTCAGAAAATGACCTATTATATACAGTCCCAAATAATGTGAATTTAAGTTATATTGTTTCAGAAATTCCTAATATTTCAACTTTAGAAAAAACTACAATCAATAAAAAAGTGTTTGGTGAAAATAGTATTATTGTTTTAGATTCAATTGACTATACAGATTGGACCATCATTCATATTATTAGTACTGAAGGTATCTATGAAGCTATAAATAAACTAGGATTTATATTTCTAGCTATTTTATTATCATTGATTTTACTTTCTTTTATTACTACATATAGGTTATCAGTCTCATTTACAAAACCTATTGTTCTCTTAAATGAAAAGATTAAACAAGTTGAGAAAGGGAATATGGATGCTTCTATAAATGTGACAAGTACAGATGAATTAGGTCAACTAAGCAGAGCTTTTAATAATATGGTAAAAAAGTTAGAACTTTTAATTAAAAATACTGTTGTAGAAGAAAAGAAAAAAATGGAAATAGAGTTTCAACTGCTTCAATCTCAAATTAATCCCCACTTTTTATATAATACGTTGGACTCTATTAAATGGTTGGCTGTTATGCAAAATGTAACCAATATAAGTGAAATGATAACGTCACTTATTCATCTATTAAGATATAATGTTTCAAACCCGAAATTTATTGTTACACTAGAAGATGAAATTAAGACTGTAAAAAATTATGTAAATATACAAAAATATCGATATGGTGATACATTCTCTGTGTCTTATGATATAAGTAATGAAGCATATTCATGTTGTGTGTTGAAATTTCTGCTGCAACCACTAATAGAAAATGCAATTTATCATGGCATGGAGGCAAATGAAGAAAATGGGGAAATTATTATCCGTGCAAAGGTAGAAGAAGAGTACCTTATAATAGAAGTAGAAGACAATGGTCCAGGAATGGAAGAACAAGTAGAAGACCGTGTTGTATCATACGATAAAAAAAAGATGCACAGTGGTATAGGTCTTCAAAACATCAGGGAGAGAATTCATTTATATTTTGGTTCAACATATGGACTAGTCATAGATAGTGAAAAAGGGAAGGGTACTACTATAATTTTATATCTGCCATATAAAATTCAAGATAGGATTTAAATTTTTAGTGAACCTTTTAAATAATCTCTCTGATTATTTAAAAGGTTCTTTTATTGTCTTTGTGAAAAATTTATAGGTGTTAATGCTACCAATTTAATTAATATTTATAGGAAAGTTAAAAATATTATAAAAAAAGAAAAAATATTGTATTTTTTTATGTGATCACTTCAATTTTATAAAAAAAAACTGTATTAAAACAAAAACGAGTTCATTTTTAAAAACAGATAAGCCACCTATAATTAAATTAATAACTGAGGTAAAAGTTCTTTTGAAAGCGCTTCAGTTTCAAGGCGAAGAATAAGGAGGAAAGATGAAGTATTTGGTTGGAATTGATTTAGGGACATCTAGTGTAAAAACAATATTAATGAATACAGAGGGGGAAATAATAGGAAAAGAACAAGAAGGGTTTGAAATAAACATTCCTAAAAAAGGTTATGCAGAACAATCACCAGAAAATTGGTGGAATGCAACAGCAAAGGCACTCCGGAAGATGGTAAAAAAAGCGGATTTAAATCCGTCATTGATATCCGGAATCGGGCTGTCAGGACAAATGCATGGACTTGTAATGCTTGACAAGAAAGGGGATTTAGTACGTCCGGCAATTATTTGGTCAGATCAACGTTCGAAAGAACAAGCGTCAAGAATTAATGATTTGATACAAAAAGAAAAAGTCACAGATAGTATGTTTAATTCCGTATCGACTGGATTCGCCATCTCGTCCTTATTATGGGTAAAAGAGAATGAACCAGCAAACTACAACTTAACTGATAAAGTTCTTCTTCCAAAAGATTATATTCGCTTCAAATTAACTGGAAAAATAGCAGTTGAAGCCACAGATGCATCTAGTACCCTTGCATTTAATATAAGAGAAAGAAAGTGGGCTTTTTTTCTAACAAAGAAGTTGGACATAAGAGATGAATTATTCCCGGAATGCTATGAGCCATGTGAAATCGCTGGCGAAGTAACAAGAGAAGCTGCAAATCAAACTTACTTAACAGAACAAACTCCCGTTGTATTTGGTGGTGGAGACCAATTTATGCAAGCTATAGGTAATGGAGTAGTTACTCCAGGAGTTATATCGTCAAATATAGGTACAGGTGGACAGATAGCAGTGATGGTTAATAAGCCTCTTTATGATGTTGAATTAAGGACGAATACCTTTTGCCATATTGCACCAAACTCATGGAATATACAAGGGTCGAGTTTAAACAGTGGACTTTCTCTTAGGTGGTTAAAAGAGAAGATTTTGCAAAAAGAAGATAACTTTAAAACACTTACTGCACGAACTGAAAAAATCAAACCAGGAAGTGATGGACTGATTTTTTTACCTTATTTAACAGGAGAGCGAACACCTCATCTAGATCCGAACGCCAAAGGTATATTTTTTGGATTAACTCTTGAACATAGCACAGATCATTTTGTCCGCGCAGTAATGGAAGGGGTAATCTATTCGCTCAGGGATTCTCTTGAAATCATAAAATCTCTAGGAATTCAAAGCGATAAAATTATTGCTTCGGGTGGTGGAGCTAAAAGTAAAGTGTGGCTTCAAATACAGGCTGATATTTTCAATAAACCAGTTTATACAACTAATTCAATTGAAGAAGCAAGTATAGGGGCTGCCATTATTGCTGGAGTTGGTATAGGGATTTATTCTTCTTTAGAGCAAGCTTGTAATAAAATTATTTCTTACAATTCAGAAGTAATGTATCCGAATGAAGAAAATGTATTAATTTATGACTACTATTATAACTTGTTTAAGGAGCTATATAAAAGAAATAAAGAACTTTTTCTAGTATGAAACTTTCGCCTTAAAAATTTAAATCTAAAGGAGAAAACTTATGAAAAAAACTAGTTTGTTAAATTCACTACTACTTTTACTATTTTGTATTATGCTTGTAGCTTGTAGCTCTAATGAAACACAAGAGGAAGTCACTGGGGAAACAGAAGTAAATTCTAATTCTGAAGACGTTACTTTGACAATTGCAGTAGGAAATAACCCTCAAATGCCTGCACTTGAAAAGCTTAGTAAAGAATATACGGAAGAAACAGGTGTAAAAGTGGATTTTGCATTAATTCCTGAGAATGATTTGAGACAAACACTGACCAATCATGCAACTATTGGTGGCGGACAATATGATATTGTTCAAATTGGTTCATATGAAATGGCTTTCTGGGCTGATAATGGATGGTTAGAGGATCTTGAACCTTATTTTGAAAAGATGTCTGATGAAGAGTTAGCTGAATATGACAGAGAGGATTTGTTGCCACCGGTTAAACAGTCTTTAACAATTGATGAAAAGCAATATGGTTTGCCTTTTTACGCGGAGGCTTCAATGATGTATTACAATACTGAAGTCTTTGAAAAAGCTGGGATTGAAATACCAACAAATCCTACATGGGATGAAATCTATGAAATTGCTACGCAACTACATGATCCTGCTAATAACCAATATGGTATTACAATGAGAGGTCAGCCTGGATGGGGAATGAATGGAGCAGTATTTGGTTCGATGATTCATGCCTTTGGTTCACGCTGGGTTGATGAAAACTGGGACGTCCAATTTACGAAAGATCCTAATATGGCTAGAGCGTTCGAAATGTATAAAAAATTATTAGTTGATGCAGGTCAACCAAATATTGTGTCAACTGGTTATGCTGAAGCTTCTCAGTTATTTATGGAAGGTAATGCTGCAATGTTTTATGATGCCACTTCTCTTGCGGAAGGGTTCAATAATTCAGAATCGAAAGTTTATGGGAAGTTTGAAATGGGTCTAGCCCCGACAGATGTTAAAATAGATAATACTGGTTGGATATGGGTATGGGCACTTGGTATTGACCCAAATTCTAAACATAAGCAAGAAGCATTTGATTTCATAACTTGGGCAACAAGTAAAGAATATATTGAAAGAGTTGCTGAAGATTCAGGATGGGGGACAGTTCCTCCAGGAACGCGTCAGTCAACATACGAAAATAAAGATTATATGGCAGAAACTCCATATGCAAGTGATGTCCTTAATTCACTCAATACAATTAAATATGATGAACCATCTGTTGACCCCGTTCCTTATGTAGGTATTCAGTATGTTGGTATTCCGGAGTTTGCTGAATTTGGAACGCAAGTAAGTGAGTATCTTGCCGAATATGTTTCAGGAGCAACTACTCTGGAAGAAGCATTAGAAAAATCTCAAAATGCTGTGGAGACAGCGATTGCCAACGGCGGATATAAATAATTAACTTAATTTTAATAAGATGGGTTAGGAGAAAGTCTAACCCATCTTAATTAATAACTCTTAAAAGGGGGGAACATCTATGGTGAATAAAGGAGTTGTATCCAAAGATAAAACAAAGCTACTTCTGTTGCCAGGAATTATCGTGGTTGTTGTGACAACTCAAATACCGTTCTTGATGACTATTATCTACTCATTTCTTAATTATAATCTTATACGACCTGACTTAGGGGTTTCGTTTGCTGGATTAAAGAACTTCTCCAGAATTTTAACTGATAGTGAATTTTATTCAGTTATAGTAAATACTTTTTATCTTACTGGAGTCTCTCTATTGTTATGTACGATAGTCGGAATAGCAGTTGCCTTGTTACTAGATGGTGAAATTCCAGGAATCAATTTTGTAAGAACACTTATTTTGGCTCCTTTTTTTGTTATGACAACAGTTACTGGTATGATATGGAAAACATTAATTTTAGACGGTACTTTTGGTTGGTCTGGTCATATTTCAAATGTTTTAGGAGTTAATCTACCTGATTTTTTTTCTCAGTATCCATTAACTTCAATTATGTTATTAATAGTTTGGCAATGGGCGCCATTCTTTGTTCTTGTCATTTTGGCAGGGTTGCAAAACATTCCTGAAGAAATTATAGAAAGCTCAAAAATAGATGGTGCAAGTTGGTTCTCAACAGTAGTGAAAATTAAAATACCTATGCTAACAATGCATATTCAAGTAGCAGTTATGCTAGGTTTGATTTTTATTATCAAGGAGTTCGGACTAATCCATACGACCACTGCTGGTGGACCAGGTGTTCTGTCAAACAACTTAACATACTACGTATTTAAAGTTGTTTCCTTAGGATCTGATGTTGGGCGAGGCGCTGCAATTGCGGTCGTCACAGTTATTTTATCAGTGACAGTTATTACATTACTGTTTAATGCAATTCAGAAACAAAAGGATGGTCAAAAATTATGAATAATACATCTCTTTCTAAGCAGCCATTACCCAAAATAGTTAAACCTATTAATAAGAAAAATATTTCTTATAAAAGCTTAAAAATGTTGTTTGTTTATGCTTTTGCATTACTCTACTCTTTTCCAATCATTTATATGATTCTAACAGCCTTTAAGTCGGAATATGAAGTATCACCACCTTCTTTAATATTTAAACCGACTTTAGAAACCTTCCGAGAAATTTTTCTGAATGCAAGTATTTGGTCAGCACTTAGTAATTCAGTGATTATTGTTTCTGCATCAGCAGGTTTAGCACTTTTGTTAGGAGTTCCAGCAGCCTATGCTCTTGTCTTTGCTAAGTTTAAAAAAGCAACTACGTCAAACAGTCTCTATTTATGGTTTATCACGACTATAATATTACCGCCAGTAGCTGTTATTATTCCTATTACTAGTGCCTTTAAAGCTGTTGGGTTATTAGGGTCTCATTCGGGATTAATTCTTGTGTATACAGGGTTCCATATACCGCTTGTAATTTGGATGGTCTATTCCTACTTTGCTGAATTACCAAAAGAGTTAATTGAAGCAGCAGAGTTGGATGGGGCTTCAAAAATATCTGTATTTATTAAAATTATGTTACCACTTTGTAAGACAGGTATCATATCAGCTGGTTTACTAGTTACAATCTTTATATGGAATGAATTCTTCATTGCATTGAATTTAGCGGGGAATTCAGCTATTACACTCCCTGTATATATGTCACGTTTCGGCTCTCAGATGGGTTTATTCTATGCAAAACTAGCAGCTTCATCAACACTAGTTATTGTACCAGTTCTCGTTTTAGGATTCCTTTCACAAAAATCACTAGTTAAAGGATTATCGATGGGGGCTGTAAAAGGATAAAAGGTTTCCAGAGTAAAAGATAAAATAAATAATTGTGGGAAATTTAGTTAAAAAAGATGAGTAATGATAGTTTAAATGTGAGATTTGTTAGAACTTAATTTTAGTAAAGCAAATAATCTAACAAGAACAAGGAGCGTGTTTTTTTAATGAAACAATCAATTGAGATTCCAGAAAAAATGAAAGCAGCGTTTATGACCAATCCTATGGAAATCGAGTTAAAGGAAATTGATGTACCGCAGGTCTATGGTGATGAAGTTTTAGTGAAGGTAATGGCTGTAGGGATTTGTGGGTCTGATGTCCACTATTATGAAAATGGTAGGATCGGTACTCATGTGGTAGAAAAACCAATGATATTAGGGCACGAATGTGCAGGTATAGTCGTATCTGTGGGTGAAAGTGTAACAACAGTAAATGTTGGCGATCGGGTTGCAATTGAACCGGGTATTACATGTGGACGCTGTGAAAACTGCAAATCCGGAAAGTATAACTTATGTCCAAAAGTAGAATTTATGGCTACTCCACCATTTAATGGTTCCTTTGTTCAATACGTTAAGCATAGAGAAGATTTTTTATTCCCAATACCTGATCACTTACCATTTGAAGCAGCTGCTCTTATTGAACCATTCTCAGTAGGTATTCACGGTGCAAAACGTGTCAATCTTCAACCGGGTTCAACGGTTGCAATTATGGGAATGGGTCCAGTCGGTTTATTAGCAGTAGTAGCAGCAAAAATCTTTGGTGCTTCTAATATTATAGTGACAGATTTAGAGGAAAAGAGATTAGAAGTCGCCAAGGAGTTAGGTGCTACTCACGCTATAAATATTAGGAAAGAAAATGCTAATGAAGTAATTACTACGTTAACAAACCAAAAAGGGGTGGATGTTGCATTTGAAACTGCGGGGAATCCTCTTGCTTTAAAATCAGCATTAAAATCCCTTAAAAAAGGAGGTAAACTCGCTATTATTGGGCTTCCGGCAAAAGATGAAGTAGAGTTAAATATACCTTTCATTTCAGATAATGAAGTAGATATATATGGAGTTTTTCGATATGCCAACACTTATCCCTCAGGTATAGAATTCATGGCATCAAATCCATCGATTGTAAATAAATTAATAACGAATCAATACCCATTAGAAAATACAAAAGAGGCAATGGATCAAGCTCTATATAATAAAAAAGAATCTATAAAAGTTTTTGTTTATCCTAATGGATAACCTCCAACGAATATGTAAAGGAAAATTATAGTTATACTTTAATGCAATAGATGAAAGAATGTGCTATCAAAAAGAGGATTTTCCTCTTTTTGATAGAGTGCCTGTGAACCAATTTAATTACAATTTTAAATGAGTAAATTTCATAATTTGAAACCCAAGTCTTGCAAGGCTTTCCAGACATAAAAAAAGGAGTACCTCCCAAAAGTCGAATGAGTAAGTGACCAAACAAACTCTCAGACTGGAGGAAGACTCCCTTATGACTATTATACGACAAGGAAGCCTATTTGACCTGCAAGATTTATACGATTTAGAACCTACCCACCGTTTTGAAGCAGTGTTTTCGACGATTGATATCAACCCAATTTGGGCTGTGGTGTCAAAAAAAGCCCTATATGGTGCGCCTGTTCAACTTAACTACGCAGCGATGATCTACTCACTTACCGCTAGAATTCTCGAGAGAATTCCGACCATTAAAGATCTGATTAAGCGGATCAAACAGGACTATATGTTCCGTTTAGACTGTGGATTTCTTCTTTCTGATCCCATTCCATCTAAGGCTTCTTATTCAAGAATGCTCACTCAATTAGCGGAATCAGATGTTCTTGAACGTGTTCAAGAAACGCAGATTCTTCAAGTCATCATCGAAGGATTTGTCACAGACGAAACCATCGCCATCGATGCGACTCATATCGAAGCTCGAGACCAAGCACCAACGAAAGAAGAAAAGCCGAAGCCAGAACTAAAGAAACGCGGACGCAAATCGAAAGACGAACAAGAGAAATGGCTTCAAGAACAAGCTGAACGTGAAGCAGCTCTTCCGATTTTCGAGAAAACGATTGAAGCTCAGCTTGATATAACGCTAGAAGAATTACGTTCATCTGTTCCCATGGACCCTAAATGGGGCATTAAGAAAAATAGCGAAGGGAAGAATGTGTTTTGGTTCGGATACAAAGGACATTTTGCCGTCGGAACCAAAAGCCAGTATATTCTTCAATCCCTGTTCTCCTCTGGCAATCTGAATGATGGAAAAGCAGCGATTCCTTTATTAAAGGGCATCCATGAGCGTCTAACTACGCTTCCGATTTCTTATAGTACACTGGATGCAGGTTATGATTACCCTGCGATTTATGAACAAATCTATCGGATCGGGGCTCACTCAGTCATTGCTTATAACAAGAAGAATGAATCCGAACTAGAAGGATTTGATAAGCACTTCGCTCCAACCTGTGTTCGGGAACATTCGTATCGCTATGATAGCTACGACTCTAAGTATGAGACGTTAAAATATACACGTCCAAAAGAGTGTACAGACTGTCCGCTAGCGGAAGATACGTTATGCCAAAAGGTGTATAAAGTCAAAATCACCACCGATTTACGTCGCTACTGTGCTCCAGCCCGTGGCTCAAAAGCATGGAAAACCATTTACAAGCAACGAAGTGCAGTTGAACGCGTTATTGCGTATCTCAAAGAGTTCTTTCAGTTAAATAATGTTCGATATCGAACAGGACGACGCGCAAAAATACATTTTGATTTCACCCATTTAGTCTATAACGGAGCTAAGCTAGCATGTGATCGATTAGCCAAGTTGATTTCAAACAACCAAGTGACAAACGTGGCTTAATTCAATTTTTAAAACATCATAATCAAAATTGGGTTTATCTATGATTCGCTAAGTAGGCTTTATGAAATTGATTCATATAGAGGAATTATTTAAAGAATTGCCGTCTTTTCAAACTCATCGACTAATATTAAGAAAAATAAAATTAAGTGACTTGGATGATATATTTGAGTTTTCATCTGATGCAGAAGTGGCTCATCATAAGACTTGGGAAGTTAATAAATCAAAAGAAGAAACTCTGAATAATTTTGTAAGAGTAGTTGTTGAAGGTTATGAAAATGGTCTATCTGCTGATTGGGCGATATTCCATAAAGAAAGTAATAAGGTCATTGGTACTTGTTCGTTTGTGAGTTGGTCAAATGAACATCAAAAGGCAGAGATAGGCTTGCGAATGTCTTATGTCTAACCAATGCCTAGATGTTGGGGTAATGAAACTAAACATTATTTAGCTTTCATTCAAGAGAACTATTTTAAAACAGAAGATGCTGTAAATTGGTTATAGGAATCAGGATTTTCAGCGATGGTAAAATAAGCTGTAGCTATAAAAAACACAAGCTAGATCAAGGAATTTTGATTTAAGGGTTAGTTTATGACAAAAATATACTCAACCGTGAATTATTAATTGATTTTATCCCTCAACAAAAGGGTGTCGCGTTAAGGGACGTTGTTTCCTTCGAAAGGGTTCCTAGCGGCACGCCGGCAAATATTCAGCTGCATTGCCAAGTATGGGGTATAAAGCATCGAAGATTACGAAGCTTGGATATGATGCATTTGGTGACTTTCTTATCGAACAGCTAAGGGGTAATTATTAAATGATTCTCAATGATTTTTTTTTAAAACTTTGCATTTTTTTAATCTTTGTAAGCGCAGCTATAGTCATTCGAGTTTTTACAACACGTAAAAGTTTGAAATTAAGTGTGAAGCCTTCACCTATTCTTGATTCAAAGAGAAATGCGATTGCTTTATCAGCAATCTATAGAGACATTTCTAAAAGAAAACAAGCAGAAAGAGAACTCCATCAATTGCATCAACAGTTAAAGGAAAGTGAGATGAAATACCGTGTTCTATTTGAACAGTCACCTGATGCTGTTTATTTAGTGGAATTGAATGAGGATCGACATCCATCTCGATTGCTTGAAGTAAATCCAGTAGGGTGTGAAAGATTGGGGTATAGCAGGGAAGATCTTCTCTCGATGGCATTTGCCGATATTGTTCCTCAAAATTCTACAATGATCATAAAAATTGTAGAGCAAATCAAGGAAGGCAAACGTTCGTTCACTTTACGAGATGAATTTGTTTTTAAGAAGACAGGTAATAAAATTAATAATGAGTTTAGTGTCCGTGTTTTTAGCTTGAATGGAAAGGAAGTTTTACTGCTTATCTCTCGGGATATTACTGAACGGTTAAAAACAGAAGAATTATTACGTAAATCAGAGAAGCTTGCTGTTGTAGGGCAATTAGCCACTGCAATCGCCCATGAAGTTAACAATCCTTTAACTGCAATGAAAGGGTTTATGCAATTACTAAAATTAACGGAAAATGAGAACAATCAGCGTTATATAGATGTGGTGTTATCAGAGATGGATCGAATTGAAAGTATTACAAATGAATTTATAACGATAGCTAATCCACAAGCGATTAAGATTCAACTCAATGATTTACACATGCTAGTAGAGAAGGTTACAACATTACTTCAACCTCAAGCAACGTTGAATAACATTCAAATTAGAATGGAGTTTGACACTAACATTCGTTTCATTCCATGTGAAGGTAACCAATTAAAACAAGTGTTTATCAATATCTTGAAAAATGCAATTGAAGCGATGCCGACGGGAGGAGAAATTTTGATTCAAATCGATAAATTTGATGATCATCAAGTATGCATTCGTTTTATCGATCAAGGGTGTGGGATTTCAAAAGAACGTATCCCATATCTCGGAGAACCTTTTTACAGTATCAAAGAAAAAGGAATTGGCTTAGGATTAATGATTTGTTATAAAATTGTTGAAACACATCAAGGAAAGATCGTTATTGAAAGTGAAGTGAATAAAGGAACGACAGTTGATGTCACTCTTCCTATCTATACTTTTCAAAATCATGGCATTCATTCATTTTCTAATACTGAACAATAATTTCATGGAAAGTAACTATCAACAATTCGGCAACGTTACCTAGTGATATTTAGTCAGACAACTAAATTCTATTTATTCCAAAAATACTTTGTATTGATATTAAAAAATAAATAGTGATATTCAGCAATCGGGCGCATTTCTTGAATAGAGAATGCGCCATTAATTTTAGAGAATAGTTACATACTTATAACCTATATAATCCCTGGTTCCCCCAATATAAGGGTTATATTATAATAGATTAAAATTCTGTCTGTTAAGAGGTGCATAAATGGATATAACGATGGTTTTATCTTATTTAGGTGTTGTAGTATTCCTTACTTTAATGCCAGGTCCAGATATCTTATTTGTTATTGCTCAAAGTATTTCTCAAAATAAAAAGGCAGGGATTGCAACTGCACTCGGACTTTGTACTGGTCTAATCGTACATATAAGTGCGGCTACTTTGGGGATATCTGCAATTATTTATCAATCTGCAATTTCGTTTGCCATTGTGAAATACGCTGGAGCTATTTATTTGTTATTCTTAGCTTTTCAATCATTTAGAGAAAAAGATACGGATCTCAATGGTACTAATGATAATAAAAGATTGTTCAACTATAAATCATTGTACAAAAAAGGGATTTTGATGAATATTTTAAATCCTAAGGTTTCACTTTTATTTTTAGCATTGTTACCTCAATTTGTAGATAAATCAATGGGGAATGTAACAGGGCAAGTATTTATTTTGGGAATTATTACAATGGTTCAGGCATTGGTTATTTTTGTTGGGATTAGTATTTTATCTGATAAAATACGCTATTTATTAGTAAACAACTCTTTTATTGCAAAAAGAATAAACGTTATAAAAGGATCAATATTGGGGTTTATAGGATTACAGATTGCATTTAGTGAGAAATAATCGAAGGACGATTTATTGAACTTCAATTGTGTTGACTAATCGAAGTTAACAAGTTACTCCAGAATAGGGTAGCTTTAGTTCAACAAGAAGTAAACAACTTTATTAGTCATTTTTCAAGGATCATTTAAGCAGATGAATAGAATTTAAAACACCTTTAACAAGCCTTACTACAACCTATTTGTAGTAAGGTTCTTATCTTTTTAACTTAAAATTAAATAAATTTATTACCTCTATATGATGCTAGTATAGTTTCATGGACACAACTTAGTTAAGTTTCTATAGATTTGTTACACTATATAGAAGAAAGGTTGT
>NZ_JAWRVK010000047.1:0-32901 GCF_036663575.1 Halalkalibacter flavus | reverse complement strand
ACCAAAAGGGAAGACCGCCCTTTTTATCCTTACTTGTGCGAACATTATTGCGATGGCTTCTCTCGCCGTGCGCCTTTTAAGAAGATCACTTAAAAAGCTTAAAACCTTTTACGGCGGCTCCGCTCATCGCGTCGATTTCGTACCAAAAGGGAAGACCGCCCTTTTTATCCTTACTTGTGCGAACATTATTGCGATGGCTTCTCTCGCCGTGCGCCTTTTAAGAAGATCACTTAAAAAGCTTAAAACCTTTTACGGCGGCTCCGCTCATCGCGTCGATTTCGTACCAAAAGGGAAGACCGCCCTTTTTATCCTTACTTGTGCGAACATTATTGCGATGGCTTCTCTCGCCGTGCGCCTTTTAAGAAGATCGCTTAAAAAGCTTAAAACCTTTTACGGCGGCTCCGCTCATCGCGTCGATTTCGTACCAAAAGGGAAGACCGCCCTTTTGGTACGAAATCTATCCTATTATCCTAAAAAATTTGTATTTGATATTTGGTGTCCAGGCGGTTGAGTCTTCGTATTTCCAATAGCGCATGCGGCTATTGGTTGTTTGGGCATTTACGAGAGGTTCCCCGTTGGCGTCTTTCTCTACTACAATGGTAGTATGCTGCCACCGACCATCACCATTAAAGTCATAACAGATGACATCACCTAGCTCTAAATCATATGCACTTTCCTTCTCTTCTCCTCTTAAACCACTATTCGCCCCACTCAAATACCACCTTAATGCATGAGCAACCGACCAACTAAAACTCCAGTTATTGGATCTAAACCACCAGCCATTTGAACGGTTTGGATACCCATTCATTTTTGCTCCGCCTGCATGTAAACATTGCGATATAAAGTTTGTACAGTTATCCGTAAACTTACGATATTTAGGATTATAATCATCCCACCATCTTTCAGCATACCGGACTGCTTCCCAACGATTATACGAGCGATTAGAAGTACTTTCATTTCCCTCAAGAATCATTTGGTCGTACAATTTTACGTCCCTCTCTTGTTCCTGTGACTCAAAAACGTTATCTTCTACCAATTGGTCACCAACAAACGTTGCTCTCCTACTCTCCACTTGTTCTTCAAGGTACACTTGGTCTTTTAGTTTTATTAAATATTCACAACGCTGAAGGTAATCAATATATAAATGGTCTTCCATACGAGATTTTCGAATAATATCTCCCTCAACAAAAGAACGAACAATCTCAGCTCCTCTTTCTTTATTCATGTTTATCTTTTTTTCAACTAGACTATCTACATTTTCGCGTCTTGTCTCTTCAACAAATTGGTGATTTCTTTCTTTAATCATACGATGTAGTTGTGTTATGATCTTTTGGTTCATGCCTCATTCTCCTTTCTTCTATAACAACCTATGCCTCGCAGCTTGTTCGAAATGAAACAAAAGTTAGCTAACGATTTAGATTAGAAAAAAGTGTTACCCATTAATTCAAAAAAAAAAAAAAGAATGACTAAGTCATCCTCTCTTACGATATTTTCTCTATTGCTCCTTCTAAACTTAAGAGAAGCTCTTTTTTATCTAAGCCGCCACCGTACCCTACCATATTTCCATTACTTCCTATGACACGATGGCAAGGAATAATAATCGGAACCGGATTTTGGTTATTAGCTCCGCCAATAGCCCTAACTGCTTTAGGCGCACCTACTTGTTGAGCAATTTCTTTATAGGACTTCGTTTGTCCGTATTCAATTTCTTTTAACGTGTTCCACACCTTTTTCTGAAATTCCGTCCCACATAAGTCAAGTGGAACATCAAAGTGATCCCTTTTACCCGCAAAATAATCCTCTAACTGTTCACAAATGGGATGCAGTGTTTCTTTACAGCGTATCACTTCACCTTTTCTTCCTTGCTTTTTTAACCAAGCTTTCAATGAAGCTGAGCATTTGGATAGCTCTCCAAAATGAATGTGACAAACGCCTTTTTCAGTAGCAACAATTGTAAGAGTACCTAGGGGACTATTCATTTCATCGACATAGTGTGTTAATTGCGTTGTCATATAATCCCTTCCTTCCAATGTCCAATCTTTTCCTTATCTTACATTAGTAAAACAAGATTCGCTTGTTAATCAATGTTTATTTTCAATCATATTAAGGCCTTTATCGATTTCTCGAACAACATTTTCATCTTTTTCGGTGTTTTTCGCTCTATTGAGTACAGTATACTCCTCTAAGCTACCTATTTCACCAATAGCCCAAGCTGCTGTCCCTCTAATAACTGGTCTTGGATCTTTCTTAAGCAACTCAATTAAAACTGGCAATGCTTTTTTATCTTTAAAATGGGCCAAAGCAATGATCGCATTCCGTTGAATTGGTTTCTTTCCCCTCCATGAACCTGATATATGGCCAAATCTTTCTTTGAACTCTCGATTGCTCATTGTAAGCAATGGAATTAGCTTTGGTTTTGCTACTTCTGGGTCCGGTTCCATTTCTTCATGGATATGAAAATCCTTTCCTTTGTTTTCAGGGCAAACTTGCTGACATGTATCACAACCGTAAAGTCTATTTCCTATTTTTTTACGATATTGATCATGAAGAAAGTCCTTCGTTTGAGTTAAATAAGCAATGCACTTTTGAGAGTCTAGCTGCCCCCCCTGTACTAAAGCCCCGGTTGGACATGCGTCAACACATTTATTACAAGTGCCGCATTGTTCTGTAATTGGTATGTCAGCTTCAAATGGAATGGTCGTTACCACTTCTCCTAAATACACATAGCTTCCAAACTCAGGAGTGATGATCGCGCAGTTTTTACCACTCCACCCGATCCCTGCGCGTTCAGCTACTGCCCGATCTGATAGCTCACCCGTGTCAACCATTGACTTAGTCCTAGCATCAGGTATACGCTCGTGCAAGAATTGCTCTATTTTTTTTAGCCTTTCTCTCAACACATCGTGATAATCCTTCCCCCAGGAAGCTCGGCAGAAGACCCCTCTTCGATCTTCACGCGTGCTTTTTGGTGGATCTTTCATCTTTGAAGGATAAGCAAGTGCAATAGAAATTATGGTTCTTGCCCCTTCTACAAGCTTTTCCGGTTGGACTCTCTTCTCTATATCAGGTTCTTCGAATCCAGATTGATAACCTAGCTGTTGTTGAATAAGAAGTCGATCTTTTAATTGTAAAAATGGGTCCGCAGAAGCAAAACCAATTTTGTCAACTCCTATTGTTTTACTATATGCAATTAGCTCATCCTTTAATTGGGCAAGTGACATAGTCGATCACCTTTCTTCATCCTTTTCCTACCAATGTGCTACAATGAAACAAAAATGGTAGGAGGAAACTCACTCATGATTAATTTATTTATTGATGAATCCATTTCATCCAAGATACCCACGTTTAAAATAGGGGCAATCCATTACAATAATATCGTGATTAGTGATTCACCTCAAATGTTAAAAGGACGTTTACAATTTTTTCAAGAAACATTAAAAGTAGAATTAGAGACAAAAGAACTATCCGATTTTAAAGGCATTGCCGAGTGGCGTCAAGTCTTTAAATCGCTCAACATGAATGCTAGTAGATATCGTCCATCTCATGAAGCCCTATATCGCCGTATAAAAAAGGGACAACCTCTCCCGCTTGTTCACTCTGCTGTTGATTTGAATACATTTTTTTCATTAGAATATGTAATTCCTTTAGGCATTTACGATTTAGCCTCTATTGAAGGGGATGTTACGTTTAGATTAGGCTTAGAAAATGAAGCGTACGATGGCGTGAACGGACGTGAAAATGATATGAGCGGTAAACTTGTTAGTGCCGATCAACTAGGAACTTTTGGGAGTCCAATTGTTGACTCCATGAGGTCTATAGTTACGGAAGATACGACTTCAGCTCTTCACCTCTTTTACATGCGACCTTCAATGGAAATTGATGAAGCTTCAAAGTTGCTTCAAGCTGCTGGTACAATGTTCACTCAAGTACACGGCGGAGACTTTCAACATAAGGTTGTCAATTTTCAATAGAAAAAACTGGTTTATAATTTTCTTGTAATGGGAAATAGTAAAGTGAAGAAAATTAAAGGAGGTCATCATATGAGTCAAGAAAAAGTGTCATCAATCTTAAACAAACAAATTGCTAACTGGAGTGTTTTATTTATTAAGCTTCACAATTATCATTGGTATGTAAAAGGACCAGCTTTCTTTACACTTCATGATAAATTCGAAGAGTTATACAATGAGGCATCTACACATATCGATGAATTAGCTGAGCGTTTGCTTGCACTTAAAGGACACCCGGTTGCAACAATGAAAGAGTTTCTTGAAACGGCATCCGTAAAAGAAGCTAGTGGAAATCAAGATGCTGAGTCAATGGTAGGAGAATTAGTAGAAGATTTTAATATATTAATCGATGAGTTAAAAGAAGGCATGGAAGCAGCTGATTCGTTAGGTGATGAAACAACTGCTGATATGTTACTTGCTATTCATCAATCGTTAGAAAAGCACAACTGGATGTTACGTTCATTCTTGAAATAAACCAAAAAACTCCCTCTTAGGGAGCCTTTTTGGTTTATTCTGCTTCTGGTGTGAAAGTACGCTTTGAGAATTCGTCATCTAACATAAAGAATGCATTGCTATCATCATCAATCCGTTTTAGCTTTTGAATAATACTATCAAACAAATCTTCTTCTTCAACTTGTTCTTCAATAAACCACTTTAAAAATGTCATTGTTGCATGTTCACGATCATCGAGAGCTAGGTCAGATAAGTGATAAATTTTCTTCGTTACTTCCTTCTCTTGTTCCAACGCTTTTTCGAATGCGTCTAAAACAGATGTGAATGTGTTATTAGGTTCTGGTAATGATTGAATCGTGGCTCTTTCCCCAAGTGAATTAATAAAATTGTAGAACTTCATCGCATGAAATCGTTCTTCCTCAGCTTGCACAAGAAAGAAGTTAGCAAATCCATCTAAACTTTCATCGGAACAATAAGCTGCCATAGCTAAATACGAATGAGCGGCATAAAATTCAAAATTCATTTGATCATTTAACGCTTTTTTTAATTTTTCGTTTAACATCCTAACCCCACCTTTCCTTTATCCATATTATAGCATTCCCCTTCTTATAATGTCTTGAAACGTATTATTTAACTTGTTTAGAAAGTGAATAATTAATTAAACAAACGTTTAATTAATTCCAACAATAAGGGGGGAAACAAGATTACTGACTTATCCCCCCATTCACCTTTAACAAACTTTTCTTTGTTTTTTTAATGGGTCAGGGTCAATTGGATTTTTTGCGTAATGCAGTTCGGTAGCTAAATAGGCAAAGTGCCTTTCCTTCTCTTCTTTAGACCAACGTAACTTTTTGGCCATATAGTCTGTCACTAACCCTTTCCACTCTTCTACCCATTGTATATTAAAGAATAATGCACTCGTGCGCCGATTGAAGAAATCAGTCGGAGTCGAAACCATTTCTTCCTCCATCCCATATTGAAGTTGAGCTAACAGTAAAGGTGGAAGGTGGCTTTTTTTCACTTCTTCCCTATTGTTTTTTAAGCGAGAAAACACTTTATCAACATTTGATCCATACAATTTTGTGACACGTTTAGCCTCTGTTTTGTTTAGTCCAAGCGCCACACCTTCAGCCACCTTTTTCTCAATAAAGGAATCAAACTGAACAGAGCCCCCAACATTTCCACCTGATAATTTGATCTCAGCCGTTGTACATCGCTTTTGATTACCTAACTCTTTTGCAACTACGTCAACAATACGTTCAGCCATCTTCCGGTAACCTGTAAGCTTTCCACCTGCAATTGAGATTAATCCAGTATCTGAAATGAAAATTTCATCTTTACGAGAAATTTCTGAGGCACTTTTTCCTTCTTCATGAATGAGTGGACGTAGCCCTGCCCAACTTGATTCGATATCTTTAGCAGTTAGTTTCACTGAAGGAAACATATAGTTCACAGCATTTATAATATAGCTTCTGTCTTCCTCTGTCATTCTAGGATGCATGATATCTTCGTTGTAGAACGTATCCGTTGTTCCAACATACGTTTTCCCGTCACGAGGGATAGCAAAGACCATACGGCCATCCTTTTCTGTATCAAAATATACGGCCTGCTTAAGTGGAAATCGACTTTGGTCAATTACGAGATGAACTCCTTTTGTTAGATGCAGATACTTCCCTTTTTTAGACCCATCTTCTTCACGAAGAGTATCTACCCATGGTCCTGCTGCATTAACAATTTTCTTCGCATAGATTTCGTACTTTTTACCAGACAAAAGGTCCCTTACTTTTACAGCAACCACTTTTCCATTCTTATAAATAAAGCCTTCTGCTTTTGTATAATTTGTTGCTTTTGTTCCTCTTGTTACCGCTTCTTTCATTACTTCTAACGTTAAGCGAGCATCATCTGTCCGATACTCAACATAGATTCCGCCACCTTTCAAACCATTTTTACGTACAAGCGGCTCTTTTTGCAAAACACCATTTTTATTTAACATTTTGCGGCGTTCATGCTTTCTTACTCCAGCTAAGAAATCATATACTTTTAGTCCAATCGATGTTGAGAATTTTCCAAATGTCCCCCCTTTAATCATCGGCAAAAGCATCCACTCTGGTGTTGTAACATGAGGAGCATTTTCGTACACAATGGCACGCTCTTTCCCTACTTCTGCGACTAGTTTCACTTCAAACTGCTTTAAATATCGAAGTCCGCCATGAACAAGCTTAGTAGACCTGCTTGATGTACCAGCTGCAAAATCTTGCATTTCAATCAAGCCTGTTTCTAACCCTCTCACTTGAGCGTCTAGAGCAATACCAGCCCCTGTAATTCCCCCTCCAATTACTAATAGGTCCAATGTTTTCTTACTCATATCTTCTAAAATCGTTTCACGTTCTTTGCTTGCAAATGTTGGCATGTATATCTCCCCTTATTAGATGATGAAAGAAAAAAAGAAGACCACAACATCTCTAACTAGCTTCTAGCTAATTAGAGTGTTGTGGTCTTCTCCTATTCTCCGACCAATATTAACTTACTTAAAATTATACTGTACTTCTAAGAAATTTCAAGACTTATTTGAAGATTTTTGCAGCTTCTACAGCCTTTTTCCACCCTTGATAAAGTGATTTTTGTTCAGATTCTGGCATAGCTGCTTCAAAACGACGATCAAGATCTGATTGATCTTTAATTTGCTCTTTATTTTCCCAAAAACCAACTGCCAATCCAGCTAAATAAGCGGCGCCAAGCGCTGTTGTTTCTTGAACTCTCGGTCTTTCAACCGGCACACCTAACATATCGCTTTGAAACTGCATGAGAAAATTATTCGCAACTGCTCCACCATCTACTCTCAATGTCTTGACTTTAATACTTGAATCGGCTTCCATAGCTGTTACGACATCTTTTGTTTGATAAGCTAATGCTTCTAACGTAGCCCTAATAAAGTGTTCTTTCTCTGTCCCACGAGTAAGACCAAACACAGCTCCTCTTACATCGCTATCCCAGTAAGGCGTACCTAGACCTACAAAAGCGGGGACGACATACACCCCTTCAGAGGAACTAACTCTTTCTGCGTATTGTTCTGTATCTTTTGCCGACTTAACCATTCGTAGTCCATCTCGTAACCATTGGACCGCTGAACCCGCAACGAATATACTTCCTTCAAGGGCGTATTCAACTTTTCCATCTACTCCCCAAGCAAGCGTAGTTAAAAGTCCATGATCTGATTTTACTGCATGGTCCCCTGTGTTCATCAACATAAAACAACCTGTACCATACGTATTTTTTACCATACCTTCTTCAAAACAAGCTTGCCCAAATAACGCAGCTTGTTGGTCACCAGCCGCTCCCGCAATTGGCACCTCTGCACCAAAGAAATGATAATCAACCGTTGTTCCGTAAATGTCCGATGATGGCTTCACCTCAGGTAGCATTGCCTTTGGTATATCTAACATAGACAGAAGTTCGTCATCCCATTTCAAGTCATGGATGTTAAACATCAAGGTTCTTGATGCATTGGAAAAATCCGTTACATGCACTTTTCCGCCTGACAACTTCCAAATAAGCCACGTGTCAATCGTTCCAAATAACAAGTCGCCCTTTTCTGCACTTTCTCTAGCCCCTTCTACATGGTCCAAAATCCATTTTACTTTCGTTCCTGAAAAATAAGCATCGATAAGCAATCCTGTTTTTTCCTGAACGATATTTTCATAGCCTTGTTCTTTTAATTGTTCGCAAATTCCTACCGTTTGTCTTGATTGCCAGACTACTGCATTATAGATAGGCTTTCCTGTATGCTTATCCCAAACTACAGCCGTCTCTCTTTGATTTGTAATCCCTATACCTGCAATTTCTTCTTTATCAATATTGGCTTTGAGCATTACACCAGCCATAACTGCAAGACTTGATGCCCATATTTCATTTGCATTATGTTCAACCCATCCTGGGTTAGGATAAATTTGTTCTATTTCTTTTTGCTCTATAGCTACTATAGATCCCTTCTTATCAAATAAAATCGCTCTTGAACTGGTTGTTCCTTGGTCCAAAGCTAAAATATATTTTTTCTCCATTTTAATTCCCCCAATTAAGTTAACTTTCCCTTATTGTATAATCGTTCTTTCGGCTTGTTGACGTAATTCTATTCTCTTACTTTCTTGTTTCATACATATATATAATGTTACCAAAAAGAGTATGAGTACAACCCAAAAACTAGAGTAAACCATTCCTTCAAAAAGGGCTGCATAACTGAGGGCACCAAGCGCCCCACCTATTAAAGGGCCCGCAACCGGGATCCAAGCATAAGACCAACCTGAACTGCCTTTTCCGGCGATTGGCAAAAGAAAATGAGCCAATCTTGGACCTAAATCTCGCGCCGGATTAATCGCATATCCTGTTGTCCCACCTAGTGACATTCCAATCACAACGATAAACAATCCAACAATTAACGGGTTCAGCCCTTCTGTGAATTCATTTGCCCCAATCGCCAATAACCCCATTACAAGCATAAATGTTCCAAATACTTCACTAAAGAAGTTAGCAGGCTTATGGTTGATGGATGGTGAAGTTGAAAAAACAGCCAACTTCGCATCTTTATCATGTGTTTGTTTCCAATGTGGATAATAATGCAGCCATACGAGTACAGCACCTATAAAGGCACCAATAAGCTGAGCTATAATGTATGGCAAGACATTCTCCCATGAAAATTGGCCAATTAACGCAAAACCGACCGTTACCGCTGGGTTTAAATGTGCACCGCTAATATTGCCAACTGCATATATAGCCGCAGCCAGCCCTAACCCCCATCCAAATGTAATAACAATCCATCCACCTTGTTCAGAACTCGTCCTCTTTAACACACTTCCTGCTACGACCCCTCCTCCAAAAATTATTAAAATCATCGTTCCAATCAATTCTCCCATAAATGGTAGCACAGTCCTATTTCCCCCTATCGTTAGACGCAACAGAAGATCTGTGAACATACTTTTCTCGCTCCTTCTGCGAGTTTAAAAGAACGTTTTCATTTCCCTGTTAATGGAAAAAAAGACGAGCAAAGGAACCTATCACTTCAATGAATAGGTCATTTGCTCGTCTCCAAATCTCCGTCACAATCTATTAACTTATTTACTATTAAAGCAAATCGAGAAAACGCTGTCAATGTTTTTTATGAATATACTTCTTTTTCCCCTTTTCCTTTTTCAAAAATCCCATAACTCTTGCCTAGAGGTGGTTACTCCTATTGCTCCAGCCTCTAATGCTCTTACAACATCTTCTTTTTCACGAATAAGCCCGCCAGCTATAATAGGAATACCCGTTCTTTCATACACTTCTTCTATGAAATGCGGCATGACTCCTGGAAGGACTTCTATATAATCAGGCTTTGTTGTTTCTAACAATTTATAGCTTGTCTCCAACGCAATGGAGTCCAATAAGAATAAACGTTGAACAGCGATAATTGAATGCTTTTTTGCCGTCAATACGACATTTTTCCTCGTTGAGATAATGCCAGCAGGCTTGATATCCTGACAAATAAATTGAGTCGCATATTCATCTGTTTTTAATCCTTGAACTAAATCAACGTGCATAAAAACCTTTTTCCCTGCTTTATTTGCTAATTGAATCAAACTTTTCAACTGTCCTATATGACTATTCAATAAGATAATGACTTCAAACTTGCTCTTTAATAACTTTTCAAATTCCTTTATCGTCCTTGCAGCAGGGAATATTTTTTGATCGATAAAATGTTGCGAAGACACTTGCACCAACTCCTAATAATAGCATATTTGCCTATTAAACCAATTAAGATGTCTATTGTCAAAGGGATTTAACCCAAAGGTTTGTTTTTTCCTTGGCGACAACCCTACTTCTAAAAAAAGGTTGCCTCTTAGATTTGTTACTAAGAGACAACCTTTCTATTTATTAACCTGGAACAGACATATCTAAGTCTTCTATTCTTCTTTCAACATATTTCGTATCTTTTCTTGCGTTGTAACGGTCTGCTTTTTCTACTTTTACTGTAACATTGTAATCTGGTATTTTTGCTAGTTTTTCATATCTTCCTTTTGGCAACAAGAAGTTTCCTTCTGGGAAATGAACACCTAAATTACCTTTTGAAATATCGGCGTATTTAGCCTTTCCTTGGAAGACACCAAAGCTATTATGAATGACAATTCCTTCCCCTTCAGCGATGCTTAGTCCATGGGCGTCTTCTGCATTAATAAGGACATCATATCGCTCAGCATTATTAAAGGGGTCCGTTTCTTTGTAAACCATTGAGTTAAATTGCTTACCGCGACGAGTCGTAAGGACAAATTGCCCTTCCTTCTTACCCATATCAGGAATGTCAACAGGAAGCAGGTTTCCTTTTCCATCTGGAGTAGGACAGATCCCGTCTTCACAAAGCCATGCTCCTCCCCATTGGAACACATCACCTTGTTTCTTTAAATGTTGAACTCCTTCGTAATTTGGGTTCGCAATCGCTATCTCATCACGAATTTCTTGCCCTGTTTTAAAATCTACTAAATGAGCAGAATCCGGCTTCACTCGCTTAGCAAAATCGACGTAAATCTTCCACTCTGAACGTGCTTCTTGGATATGATTTTTATTTCCTTCAATTTCTGGTGAGAAATAGACCATTCGCTCTGTTGATGTAGAAGTACCGCCTCCATCTTGCTCGTAACGAGTTTTTGCCGGAAGAACAATGACAGCTTCTTTTGCATCTACGAGAGTTGAAGTGTTTAAGATAATATCTTGGTGAACTCGAATTTCTAATTCAGCTAATGCCTTTTCAATAAAATTCGGATCAGGCATCGTCTCTAAGAAGTTTCCACCTGACATATAGTATAGTTTTACTTTACGTTCATGGTCTTCTGGAAGAACGATGTTTTCTAATGTAATCCCAACAACATCCCCTTGCCATCTCGGAATGTTAAATCCCCATATCTTTTCCATGCGAGCGATATTGTCTTCAACAAAATCTCCACCTGGTAATACGAATGGATCTGCCCCCATTTCACCAGACCCTTGAACAGAAGAGTGACCACGGAACGGCATTAACCCATTGTATTTGCGTCCTATGTGTCCACGAAGAAGAGCAAGATTGGCTACTTGAGAAATATTATCTGATGCAAATGCATGCATCGTTAACCCTAATGCCCACGCATATACCGCATTTTTGCTATTCGCTAATAGCTCTGATAACTCAATAATTCTTTCTTTCGTAATTCCTGATGACTTAATAATGTCATCCCATGATTGAGCGACGACATGTGCTTTTAATTCCTCATAAGAATTCACATGTTCCTGAATGAATTCATGATTAATAGCTGAACCATGGACAGCCTCTTCCATCTCAAACCAATGCTTCATAATCCCTTGCATAAAGGCGATATCTCCACCAATATTCACTTGATAGAAATCATCAGCAAGCTTCGTTCCAAATAACGCTGATTCTGCATTTGATGGCACCCAGTATTTATCCATCGCTGGCTCTTTATAAGGGTTAATAACGATAATCTTTGCCCCACGTTTTTTCGCCTCTAGCATATATTTTGTTGAGACTGGTGATGCATTCGATGCGACACTTCCCCAGAATAAGAGAACATCTGCTCCAAACCAATCTTGATAATTACAAGTAGATGCACCGACTCCAATAGAGCGTTTTAACGCGGTTTTACTCGGTGAATGACAAATGCGGCTTGCATTATCGATGTTGTTTGCACCTAAGAACCGTGCTACTTTTGCAGCAACATAATACGATTCATTTGTGATACCTCTTGATGTTAAGTAAAACGCATATTGTCTTGGATTTAATTGCTTCATCTTGTCAGCAATCATATCCATTGCTTCATCCCACGTTAAACGAGAAAATTTCCGCTCTCCTTTGCGGCGAATAAGAGGATAAGGAATCCGGCCTAATTTTCTCAATTCTGTACTGTCATACTTTCTTAATTCGTCAATATCCGCATGTAGTATTTCTTCTTTAATAGCCGGTGCTGTATTTAATCTAAGTACATTGAGTCTTGTTGTACACATATGAGGGCCTTTTAACGTCTGATCAAACATTCCTGAAACGCCTAATGCACAGCCATCACAAACACCTTTTGTTAAAATTCTCGTTGCATATCCAATATTATCTTTATTATCCCAAGCAATTTTCATTGAATCACGAATATGTTTTGGCTTCACTTTTCCAAGACCAAACGGAATTGGACTTACCCAATGTTTCGGTTGAAGTGCTTTTGTTGCTTTTATCGGTCCTTGATGTTTTGTTTTTCCCATGATCACTCACTCCCCCAAATACTAATTACTTAATCTCTATGGCCATCTCAATAAAAAAACCACCGTACTACCCCAATTTATTAGTGGTATGGACGGTGGTTAAGTCTTCTGCAGGATCGCTACTAAGTACCAAACCAAAATTATTTTTTTGAGAATTTCTCTTCTATGTCTTCATCAAATACAAAAATCGATATCCCAAAGTCTTTTTCAATATCAATATCTACAAATAGGTCTATGAATTTACACTGCAAGAACTCTTCCATCTCAGAAGGAGGATTTTTCCGATACATATCTTTGACCATTTCTGTTCTTGCAGCTCGCAGCATTTGCTTTCCTTCATCTGCTGTTGCGATAAACTTCTCAACAGGCGAGAGATTGCCTTCCATCTCACATATTGCCCATTTTTTGCAAAACGTTGTACTTATTTTGCTTGGACCTTTACCCATATGCTTCTTCCTGAAGGAACGTACTAAATTACTAAATTCCGCTTCATATTTGTTCATTTCCTGTACCCTCATTTTCTTTTACTAAAAGAGTAGTTCGAGTATCTTTAAATGTCAAATAGGTTAACTAGCTAAATTCCTTACTTCGTTCTTTTCTTTTAATTGCTTAATATCAATACGGATCACAAGAGAAACAATCAATGCTGCAATAAACATAAATCCAAAAATATAAAGAGTACCCGCATAACTATCAGTTGTTTCACGAATCCAAGATGCTAGGATTGGTCCAACTAGTCCAGCTAATGCCCATGCAGTTAAAATATAACCGTGAATGGCACCAAGCTGCTTTGTCCCAAACAGATCTCCAATATAGGCTGGGATTGCTGCAAATCCACCACCATAACAAGTAAGAATTAAGAACAATACTGCTTGGAATAAAATTGCATGTGTAATACTAGGTAGAGCAAAGAACGTTACAATCTGGATGATAAAAAATGCTGTATAGACATTTGCACGGCCTAAGTAGTCTGATACAGATGCCCAACCAATACGTCCTAAACCATTAAATACCCCCATTACACCGACCATTGTTGCTGCTGCAGCTGCTGACAGACCCGCTATTTCTTGAGCCATCGGTGAGGCAACAGATAATATGGCAATTCCGCAAGTTACGTTAATAAATAACATCACCCATAAATACCAAAATCTTCTTGTTTTCACCGCTTCATTTGCTGTCAATTGCGAAAGATCAGATTTAATTTTCTTTCCGTCGCTTTGTACATTTTCCATATAGCCAACAGGCGGTCTTTCAATGTAAAGAGCCGATGCTAACATAATGATAAAATAAATAATACCTAACGTGAAAAACGTATTAGCAATTCCAACTGAACCAATTAAGCTTGCCATAATTGGACTAGCTATCATAGCAGAAAAACCAAATCCCATAATCGCAAGCCCTGTTGCTAACCCACGACGATCTGGAAACCATTTAACAAGTGTCGATACAGGTGTAATATAACCAACACCAAGACCAATTCCACCAAGTGCTCCGTATGTGAAATATAAAAGCCCAATGGACTCTATGTTAATGGCAAAACCAGCTCCGACTAATCCAACACCAAAGAATGTTGCTGCCACTATCCCCGACTTTCTCGGGCCATACTTTTCAACAAAATGTCCCATAAAGGCTGCTGATAAACCTAAAAACACAATTGCAATACTAAATGTTAAGGAAACAGCACTTAAATCCCAGCCAAGTTGCTCTCTAATCGGGTTAGTAAAAACACTCCATGCATAAACAGACCCTATCGAAATATGAATTCCAACGGCAGCTAATGCAATTAACCATCGATTCTTCAATTTCCCCTTCGTTTCTCCCATTTTGTTCACTCCTTTTCCTTCCAACTAAACACAAAAAAATCGACGTAACTCTCTTAAAGGAAAAAAAGATTCCTTAAAAAAGCACGACGATTAGTCTCAAGCAGGTTTCGCTACTTTATACCAATAGTAATCGCTTACAACTACTGCTCACTTAATACCGAAGACAGGGTCGCTATCTCGATCATTAAATGTTACAGATTTATGAATGCAAATAAATCATAACTTGTTTTCAAAAAAAATTCAATATATTTATATTGTAAATTTATAGATTATATGATTGATTTTTTATTCGAAGTCTTGTCAGTTTCAAGAGAATGTGTTTATATTTGATACGTTACTATTTTCTAACATACAAAGGGGGTTATTTGCTTGACTGATTCACTTAGCTCAATTAGATCCATTACCAAGTATAGTCATCATCTTTTTTCTAGAGTAGAAGATGATATCGTAATCGAGTTCCCTCTGACTATTTATATAAATAACGAAGAATTTGCTACAATGGTTTGTAGCCCAAGCAATTTGGAAGAATTGGTCATCGGTTTCTTAGCATCTGAAGGTGTAATTCACTTTAAAAAAGAAATAAAGGAAATGTCTATTGATCAAGAACGTGGTTTTGCCTACGTCCAATTACATACTACTGAAATTAAGAACCAGCAGTTTTTTTCTAAACGTTTCATTGGATCCTGCTGCGGCAAAAGCCGACAATTTTATTTTCAGAATGACGTGCGCACAGCAAAAACATCGATGACATCAACAACGGTTACAGCTGAACAGTGTATTGATCTAATGAAAAAAATGCAAGATACTAGTGTTGTATTTAAAAATACAGGCGGGGTTCATAATGCAGCTCTCTGCACGGCCCATGAGCTCATTATTAGCCGCTCAGACATCGGAAGACATAACGCACTTGATAAGCTTTATGGTTATTCACTATTAAACGGAATCTCTGTCAGAGACAAAATTCTTGTATTTAGTGGTCGGATTTCATCAGAAATATTAACAAAAGCCGCTAAAATCGGGGTCGGGATCGTCTTATCAAAGTCAGCCCCTACCGATTTAGCGATACAGCTTGCAGAAGACTTAAATATAACAGCTGTGGGATTTATTAGAGGGTCATCCTTTAATATTTATTCACATCCCAAACGGATTGTTCTTGAAAGTAAGTAAACTAAAGGAAGGAGGAATTGTATGAGCTCTTGTAAACTAGATCACCCTTTAGAAGATGTTCTTTCTAAATTAGATTCCCAAAAATCTTTTTTGCCTGCTGAGCTATTTGAAAAATGTCAAACGTTCTTAGCTACGAACCCAACTCAGCTTGAGTTAAACGAATTATTTCACTTGTTAAAGAAATACGACCTAGCTTCCGAAGAAGAACAGCTCACTCGCAATGAAGCGATTGCTAACTTACTGAAAGCATAAGAAAAAACCCCTGACTCTTAATGGATCAGGGGTTTTCACAATTACTCAACCTCCACTAACAGGTGGAATAAAAGCAATCACATCTCCATCTTTAACTACTTCGTTTTCATCGGCGTAGCTTTCGTTTATCGCTATCATCGTATTTTCAAGTGCTGTTAAATTGTACTGTTTTTGTAGCCAAGACTTGACTTCATTTACCGTTACACCTGCTTTATCAACCTCGACTTGATCTGTACCTGCTTCTTCTTGAAGTTCAGCAAATAATAAAATTTTAATCATTTTCTTCCCCCTTAATACTGGGTTTCCCTTCTGGATAAGCGGTCTGTTCTAGCTGATCGCCAACCCATTTCGTACCATCCTCCCAAAACTCTTTCTTCCATATTGGGACAATTTGCTTGATTCGCTCCATCGCATATTCATTTGCTTCGTAAGCTGCTTTACGGTGAGGGGTGGAAACAGCAATAATAACAGCAATCTCAGATATATCCAACGTCCCGACACGGTGTGTAATCGCAATCGTTGAACCTGGCCACTTATCACGAACTTCTTGACCAATTTGTTCTAACATTTTTATCGCCATAGGTTTATAAGCTTGATACTCTAACTTTAACGTTCGTTTTCCATGTGTTAACTCTCTTACTGTTCCGATAAACGTTGCAATGGCACCGCATTCTCTTCTAGTCACCTTTTCCACTACTTCTTCAATCGATAGTGGCGTATCTTTGATATCAAATAGTTGACTCATGTTTATCACTCAATTTCTGTAATATATATTCGATAGATTTTGACGTATCATCCACGTGAAAGGTTGGAAATGTTTGTTGGTAATCTGGTAGGGGCTCCCACGTAATCGCACAGACGATATTGCTTGCCTGCAACAATTCAATATCCTTATCACTACGAAGGATCACAACTTTTGGATAGTGCTCTTTTTTAAACCCTTCTACCAATATAATATCAGGTGAAAAGCTTTCGTATAATTTCACCATTTTTTCTAGAGACCAAGTTTGATTCTTTATATGAATCTGTAATGAGCCTCCTCCTTCAACTGCGGTAATTTCAGCTCCTGCCCCTTGATGACGCTCACTATCCTTAAGCTCACTCTCATTTTTTTGGGGACTTGCATGACCATGGTGCTTAATGGTTGCTACCTTTAATCCCGCGTTCCTGTATCTATTAATTAGTGCTTCCATTAAAGTTGTTTTTCCGCTATTCTGATAGCCAACTACCTGTAAGATGGGACAATATTGTTCCAAGGCCATTCACTCCCTTGATGATCCTCAAGTAACAATACATCAACAGACATCCCTTTTTCATATCCTCTTGTTCCTCCAGGTAATAGCAACAAGCAATCAGCTCCACCTAATGAGCTTACGATTCCCGATTTATCAACACCAGAAGGAGAAGCAACTAATTTCCCTTCGATAAAATCTATTTTTGCTCGAACCAGCCGCATAAAAGGGTTTGGTTTTGGAAAATCAGTTCCTAAAGCAGCGTTCACTTTTTGAAGATGTGGATATGTATTATATAACGATCTTCGTAACATTGGTCGGACAAATAACTCAAATCCAACATAACAAGCTGACGGGTTCCCAGATAAACCATATACCATTTTTCCATCAACACTTGCAACAGTTGTTACACTTCCAGGCCTCATCGCTACTTTATTAAAGAGAACGGTAGCTCCTAACTCTTTTAAAATTGCTGGTACATAGTCATAATCTCCTACAGAGACTCCACCTGTTGTTATTAACATATCGACTTCCGACAGAGCTTCTTTCGTTGCAGTTAAACAAGCGGCAAAATCATCGTTCAACTTCCCGAAATATATGGCTTGTCCACCAGCTCTCTCAATTTGGGCCATAATCATATATGCATTTGAATTCCTAATTTTTCCTGGAGCGAGTGGTTCATCAACGTTAAGTAGCTCACTTCCTGTTGCGATTACACCGATAACTGGCTTTTTTGCAACAGCAACTTGATCGTAACCAAACGTTGCAAGTAAAGCAACTATACCTGGATTAATTTGCGTGCCCTTTTTTACTAACACTGTTCCCTCTTTTGTGTCTTCCCCTTGATAAGAGATATTATCTCCTTTTTTAAACAAACGTTTGATTAGTATTTTGTTATCACTAATTTCTTTTGTTAATTCAAGCATAACTACAGCATCGCACCCGTTTGGAATCGGAGCCCCTGTCATAATTCTCACAACCTGAAATGGTTTGACTTCCCCTTCAAAGACATAACCTGCGCCAATTTCCCCAATAACATCAAATTCAATTGGATTGTTCGAGTTTGCTTCGTTCGTATCTTCAGATCGAATAGCAAAGCCATCATACGGAGAACGATCGAACGCTGGTACATCATGAGACGCTAGTAAATCTTCTGCCAAAAACCTTCCATAACTGTCTTCTATGTTAACCGTCTCAAACTTCGGATTCACTTCTTGTTCCATTACTCTTTTTACTGCTTCTTCAACTTGGATCGGCTTTCGCTTTTCTACCACAGCACTCACTCCATTTTTAAATATTTCGAAAATACTATTTGTATCATTCCAAACATCATTGAAAAATGGGGTTATCCCAAAAGGTATGATTTTAACCTTTGGAATAACCCCGAAGCAATGGGCGAAGTCGCTACATCTTTTAAAAGCTTTTAGAGGAGTCGTTTCCCCTCTCAAAGGAGAGTAGCTAACGGAGCCATTGCCACCTAGTTACTGACATTTCACTATTCTATTCTACCCACCAATATAGGACATTTCAATTTTCTTTCGGTTTTTTACCGTTTCTTCCGTCCGGCCTTCTGAATATTTATCTGTACGAGACTGCCAAATCTCTGTGATTCTTGACTCTATTTCTCTGTCTGATGCACCCGTCCGAATAAGAGATCGTAAGTCATATCCACTCTCAGCAAATAAACAAGTATAGAGCTTTCCATCAGCTGAAATTCTGGCACGTGTACAATTTCCACAAAAAGTATCTGAAACAGATGAAATAATTCCAATCTCAGTATCTGTCCCTTTATACCGATACCTTGTTGCGACTTCACCTAAATAGTCTCTTTCCACTTCTTCAAGTGGAGCAATCGTTGAAACTTTTTCTAGTAATTCCTTTTTTGTTACAACTTGAGAGAAATCCCAGCCATTTGTTTGACCCACATCCATAAATTCAATAAAGCGTAACGGAATATCTCTATCTTTACAGTAACGAGCTAATCTAACAACTTCCCCTTCATTTACCCCTTTTTTTACTACCATGTTAATTTTCACTTGAAGCCCTGCTTCTAATGCTGCATCAATGCCTTTTAAGACGACTGCTGACGTCACTTTTCTACCATTCATTTCTTGAAAAATTTCAGTTGTAAGTGCATCTAAGCTGACGTTCACACGCATCAGCCCTGCTTCTTTAAGTAATCTTGCCTGTTTTACTAGATGGACTCCATTTGTCGTCAAAGCGATATCCTCAATCCCATTGATTACAGATAGTCTCTTAATTAATTCAGGTACATTTTTTCGAAGCAATGGTTCTCCGCCTGTTAAGCGAATTTTCTTAACTCCTAACTTGGTAAACTGTAGAACCAATCGTTCAATTTCATCAAAGGAGAGCAGTTCTTCTTCTCTCATAAATACATAATCCTCGCCGAATACTTCTTGCGGCATACAGTAGGAACAGCGGAAATTACATTTGTCCATAATTGATATGCGCAAATCTTGTAATGGTCGCAAGTATTTGTCGCTAACATGCTTGATTTCCATGTCTATTCCTCCTCTTTTTCCTCATCCATTTCGGCGAATTATTGGTTGATGCTAAAAAAACTGTTACTATTAATTAAGGTATAATAAATCATTCTAACATAAAAAAGGAAGGTGAATAACTTCTATGCATAATATAAATACTTCCAAAAGTATAAATGTTGCGATCTTAACGATTTCAGACACGAGAAATAAAGAGGATGACCGCAGTGGCCAAACCATTCACTCACTTTTACAATCTAAAAACCATACAATTGTTGAGTATCAAATCGTTAAAGATGAACTCCATATCATTCAAGATGTAGTACAAACGTGGACGGAAAATAACGAAATCCAAGCTATTATCCTAAACGGAGGAACTGGTTTTTCTCCACGAGATGTTACATATGAAGCCGTATCTCAAACTTTAGATAAGCAGATGGACGGGTTCGGTGAATTATTTCGCATGTTAAGCTATGAAGAAATCGGGCCAAAAGCTTTATTTAGTAGAGCTGTTGCTGGAAGTAAGCAATCTACTGCTATTTATGCCTTGCCTGGGTCAACAAATGCTGTGAAACTAGCTATGGAAAAATTAATTTTACCGACAATGCCTCATTTTGCTGAAGAATTGGTAAAGAAATGAGGATTGCAGGTGTAGTCCTAGCTGGTGGACAATCTTCACGTTACGGAAAGCCGAAAATGTTTGAACGTTTTAACGGTCTTCCTTTTTATCTCCATAGTACAAATGCACTTAAATCTAGTGGCGTTGATTCGGTTTATATAATTACAAATCCGTCTCTTTCTGAACAATTCGATGCAAATGCTACACTACTTATTGAGAAAAAGCAGCACAACGGTCCATTATATGCGTTGACTTTTGCCATGCAGTCCATTCAAGATGTTGATTGGTATGTTGTTCTAGCTGCAGACATCCCTTTTATCTCTAAAGATATCATCGATTCATTACTGAATTATGCAATCGGCTCATCTTATGATGCCATCGTTCCAGTTACAGGGGACAAGAAACAGCCTCTGATTGCCATGTATCATCGTCGATGTTTGCCTTTGGCAGAAGAGCTAATTGATAATAACCGAAAAAGTATGCAACCATTGCTGCAAAAAGCAAAAGTAAACTATTTACACTTCCCTAGTACACAACGTGAATTTACGAATATTAACTATGAAAGTGAATGGCAAATAGAAACAGATAAGGAGAGCAATAATATGAGTGAATTTTCACATTGGAATGAGAAAGGCCGTCCGAAGATGGTTGATATTTCTCAAAAAGATCAAACAAAACGAACCGCTGTTGCACAGAGCACCATCCTTCTAAAAAAAGAGCTATATGAAGCTATTCAAAATTCACAAATAAAAAAAGGAGACCCTCTTCAAGTTGCACAAATTGCTGGGATTATGGCAGCAAAAAAAACACCTGATATTATTCCGATGTGCCACCCTATTCAAATTACAGGAGTTGACTTCCAGTTTGAATACAAGGAGGCGACAGATGGGTATGAATTAATCATCCAAGCTGAAGTCTCTTGTAAAGGAAATACTGGTGTAGAAATGGAAGCATTAACAGCTGTATCTGCGGCAGCATTAACTTTCTACGACATGTGTAAAGCAGTAGATAAAAGCATGATCATCAAAGACACCTTCCTCCTAAGCAAAACAGGCGGAAAAAACGGCGATTACACCTTCGGGAAATAATTTCTGGGGGTCTGACCCTTTTCTTCCTAATATAAAAATATATTAATGTGATGTTATACTAAACAAGTAAATTAAGAGTACCACTTCTAACCATTATATACTGTGATACTCATCACAAGTATCCAAAGGGGCCTGCGTTGGTTCTACCCTAAAACTGTAACGAAGTTCGACTAGATAGATCAATTAAAATCATTGTATAATAGACCTTTATAGCCCTTACATATTAGTACGACAGACTATTTATACTGAGCTGAGAAAAAACTAGCTAGTACTGGAGTGAACATATACTTTGGAAAAAAAGAAAGCTTTACCTGTTCTATTTGCAGTAATGTTTCTTGTCATGGTTGGCTTTGGAATTATTATTCCTGTAATGCCTTTCTATGCTGAAGAAATCGGAGCTACCCCTACACAATTAGGTTTGTTAATGGCAGTCTATTCATTTATGCAACTTCTATTTGCCCCAATGTGGGGACGAGTCTCAGACCAAATTGGTAGAAAACCCGTCATCATGATTGGTATTTTCGGCCTGGCTCTTTCCTTTTTCTTATTAGCTGTATCATCTACACTCTGGATGCTTTTTGCAGCAAGAATTATTGGAGGATTCTTCTCTGCTGCTAATATGCCTACAGTGATGGCGTATGTTGCTGATATTACATCAGAAGAAGACCGCGGGAAAGGAATGGGGATCATAGGTGCTTCTATCGGTCTAGGATTTATTTTTGGACCTGCCATCGGTGGCGTCTTCTCGCAAACGAATTTAAGTATGCCATTTTATTTAGCCGGTTCTTTATCTATTATTACGTTTCTATTCGTATTCATTGTTTTAAAAGAATCATTAACATCAGAACAGCGTAACAAACAATTACGTGAAAGGACTCCGCTACGGGCTGCCTTGAAAGGTCCTGTTTCCATTCTTTTTATTTTGCAATGGTTTGTCTCTTTGTCACTAGCTGGACTTGAAGCGACTTTTGCTTACTTTGCTTATGAAAGAGCAAATTTAGGTGCAGTGGAGTTAGGATATATCTTTATGATCCTGGGGTTAGCAGGTGCACTAGTTCAAGGAGGCCTAGTTGGAAGACTAACGAAGAAATACGGAGAGGGATCGGTTATACAAATTGGAATTATCATTTCAGCAATCGGCTTCGGTTTAATTTTATTAATTGATAGCTTTTTAACTGCTGCTATTTATTTGACCGTGTTTGGTGTAGGAAATGGCTTAATACGTCCAAGTGTTTCCTCTTTACTAACAAAGGCCTCTCCAACAGGCTATGGTCGTACGACAGGACTCTTGTCTTCATTTGACTCTCTCGGTCGAATTATCGGCCCACCGCTTGGCGGCTGGCTCTTCACCGTAACGATTGGCTTGCCTTATATCCTAGGAATTGCACTATCGATCTTCGCTTTTGTTTTATATCGAATTTACAAAGCAAAAGCAAACAACCCTGTCCCAGGCACTTAAGAAAAGTCGCGTAGCGGCCTTTTCTATTATAAAAAGGGTCTGACCCCTCTTTACTACACTAAAGAGGGGTCTGACCCTTTTTCTTTCTTTTTTCTTAATAAGGATCCGATGGATGGCTTTTATCTTGTGCATCTTGAACGGCTTCTTCTGTTTTTGTTGTGCCAATTGGACCAGACTCTGCTGATTCCATCTCTTTCATCTTCGCTTCAATCCCGTCAGCGACTCTCTTTCCATACTCAGGATCAGCTTGTGTGAAATTCTCGATCATTTGATCACGAATTTCCTTTCTACATGGAGCTAATGTATTCACTAAATTTTTAATAAGCTCATCACGTTCAAAGTCAGAGAGTCTCCGATATGTTTCACCAGCTTGTCCGAAGTTATTTGTACGCTCAATGGATTCACGCTTCAATTCCCCTTCAACATAAGGCGTATGCTCTTTTCCTGGGTTTTTTGCTTCTTTTAACCCACCAATTGTGGATGGCTCATAATTTACGTGAGGATTTTGATTTTTTCCTTGGTCCACTTTATATTCCATTTGGCCATCACGTTGATTTGTCGCCACATGCTTCTTCGGTGAGTTAATTGGAAGTTGCAAATAATTTGTTCCTACACGATAACGTTGAGTATCCGAGTAAGAGAACGTTCTTCCTTGTAAAAGTTTATCATCAGAGAAATCAAGCCCATCTACGAGTACACCAGTTCCAAATGCAGCTTGCTCTACTTCTGCATAATAATTTTCCGGATTTTTATTAAGCACCATTTTTCCTACTGCTTGCCAAGGGACATCTTCTTTGTACCAAAGCTTCGTAGGATAAAGTGGATCATAATCAAGCTCAGGATGATCATCATCACTTAAAATTTGGACAAAAAGCTCCCACTCAGGATAATCTCCACTTTCAATCGCTTTATATAAATCTTGTGTTGCATGGTTAAAGTTCTTGGACTGAATCTCGTCTGCTTCTTCCTGCGTTAAGTTTTTAATACCTTGCTTAGGTTCCCAATGGTATTTTACAAGGAATCCTTCTCCCACTTTGTTCACCCATTTATATGTATTTACTCCAGAGCCTTGCATCATGCGATAGTTCGCTGGAATACCCCAAGGTGAAAATAAGAAAGTGACCATATGAGTAGCTTCAGGGGTATTGGAGACAAAATCGAAAATTCGTTCACCATCTTGAATATTCGTTACTGGATCTGGCTTAAAAGCATGTACTAAATCTGGAAACTTTAAAGGGTCACGAATAAAGAAGATCTTTAAGTTATTACCAACTAAGTCCCAGTTCCCATCTTCTGTATAAAACTTTACCGCAAACCCTCTTGGATCACGTAGTGTTTCGGGTGAATGTCCACCATGAATAACAGAAGAAAAACGGACAAACACAGGCGTTTGCTTTCCTTTTTCTTGGAATACCTTCGCTCTTGTATATTTTGAAACTGGCTCATCGCCAACCGTACCATATGATTCAAAATATCCATGCGCCCCCGCCCCACATGCGTGTACAACACGCTCTGGAACACGTTCTCTATCAAAATGACTTATTTTCTCTAAAAAATCATAATTCTCTAATGTCGTCGGTCCACGATTACCTACCGTACGAACATTTTGATTGTTCGTAACAGGATGTCCCTGCCTATTTGTTAACGTGTCTTCCGTTTCAATCATTCCTGTTATTTCGTTTTCGTCTTTCAATGTATTCCCTCCTTTTGGCGTTCAATTACCAATATGTTAAAAACTATCCAAAACAAAAAACAGAACTTTCATTAAAAAAGAGCAAACATGAACCAATGAAGGATCACGTTTGCTCTTATTGACTAATAGGTTTAGCATAAATAATATAACGATCTGGTGCTGCCCCCACAAAGTTAAA
This sequence comes from Halalkalibacter flavus, assembly GCF_036663575.1. Classification (NCBI taxonomy): domain Bacteria; kingdom Bacillati; phylum Bacillota; class Bacilli; order Caryophanales; family Bacillaceae; genus Halalkalibacter; species Halalkalibacter flavus. The sequence goes on along the minus strand of NZ_JAWRVK010000047.1, from coordinate 8,164 downwards.
TGGATAGCAAGTCGACAATGTGAGAATCTCATTAGGCGCTGTTCGGCGTATAACGGTACGATCATCTGCATCAACAATTTCCGATTCGTACATTTCATAAACAAATTCACCATAAGGCATTTTCAAGACAAATTGATCTCCGTTTTCTAATTTTCCAAAGTCTCGGAATACCGTATCACGATGTCCAGAAAGTAGAATTTGATCATTTTCACCAGGAAAAGCGGTAGTCGTAAAATGTCCTACTCCTCGGCTTAATTCCTCTTCATCTGTACCAGATATTATTGGGATTTCCTTTTCCAAGCGAGGAATGTACAACGCTCCAATCACATCCCCATCCTCAACCTTCATATCACTTGCACTCTTCATTTTTCCCTTCGGTTCTGCTAGAATTTTTTTTGCTTCTGCCATAGACTCATTCTGCTTTGTATAGCTTTGATATAATTCATATCCTCCGAATGCTAGAAATCCGATTCCTAGAAGGATAATGATACGCGCGATTACTTTCATATTAAGACGCTCCCTTACTTTCTTAATAACTCTATTATTAAAAAGTATATCTAGATTCAAGTGACAAGTACAATAGAAAAATCCTCCCTGCCTTGTTAGTCAGAGAGGTATCCTATTTTCAAAACTAGAACCATTTATTTTCTATTATCAAAAAAGATTAAACTAATACTTGCGCCAGTTAGCATATTCCTTATTCAATAACTGTTTTCTAGCAAAAGCATGTGCTGAAATAATCAATTTCTCAATGATGCCTGTGCTTCGGGCAAGAATTCGTACTATTACTCCATTCCCTGGAAGAGCGGACAATCCAAAGCATCGTTCAGAATTCGTATCATCTTCTTGCAAGTGCTCATATAAACGATCAATAAAACCTTTATCTACAGCATGATGTAAGATCAGTAACATTCCAACATGCGTATAGCCGTCCATTTGCAGTAAACCGTTCATTTCAGCGTCTGGCTCCAACATTAAATGATCAAACAAAACAAGCTTTTCTTTGTGATAGACCTTCAACTTAGAACGAATCCAATCATAACGAAAGAGGCTTCCATCTTTCGCCCATCCTGGTGTAATAATATCACTGTAAAAGAAACTAGCATCGTCATCAATATAGACGGTCGTCTCCTGAATAAACCGTGCCTGTTCATAAGCAATTAACGGGTCAGGCATGTATTCAAGAACACTTCCTTTTCCTAATGTAATATTCGTTACTTGAACAACTGGTTCATTCGGTGTCTTATACACCTTTGTGTGTGATTGAGTTGTAACTGCTAGTTCTGCTTCTTCTTCTACAGAAATGTTCGTTACATATCGATCCCCGTCTACATAACCTCCTCCTACATGAATGAGGTAAACAGACGGTGAATTCATATCAAGGTAAACCGGACGTGTAATCTTTAAGGCACCTTCGTAATAGCAGTCAGAAAGGATTGTTCGTAGAGCCTTTTTTTGGGCTGTCAGCTCTAGTAATCCGGTATAACTCATGATTCCAGACCAATAAGAAGAGCTTGCTTTTTAATCCAATCTACAACTTCGTCTAAACCTGTTCCATCTTTTAAATTCGTAAAAACAAACGGCTTATTTCCACGTGCTGCGATCGTATCTCGTTCCATAACTTCCAAGCTTGCACCTACATACGGAGCTAAATCTGTTTTATTAATTACAAATAAATCAGATTTAATCATCCCCTGTCCACCTTTACGCGGAATCTTTTCTCCTTGTGCAACATCGATAATGTAAATTGAAAAATCAACTAATTCCGGGCTGAACGTAGCTGCTAGATTGTCACCGCCGCTTTCAACAAAGATCAATTCTAGATCCGGATGCTTTTCTTTTAATTCATCGATAGCCGCAAAGTTCATCGAAGCATCTTCGCGGATCGCTGTATGTGGGCACCCACCTGTTTCTACCCCAACAACACGATCTTCTGGCAATACACCATTTTTCATCAGGAATTTAGCGTCTTCCTTTGTGTAAATATCATTCGTTACAACTGCCATGCTTAATTCATTGTCTAAAGCACGGGTTAACTTTTCTACAAGCATTGTTTTTCCTGCTCCAACAGGACCTCCAACTCCAATTCTTACTGGTTCCATATGTATCCTCTCCTTAGGTTATTTTTATGACATAAACAAGCGCACATGTAAGCGCTCATGACGCATTTGTGCTATTTCTAGCCCAGGACTAATCGCCCCTAAATCCTCTTCTACTAATGTGAAAATTCTTACTACAGCCTTGTCTATTAGAGGCTGTATTTCTACTAAAATCTTCTGACCATCTGTCTGTCCAAGCGGAATGCCACGAACTGCATTTTGAACTAATGAGGAAACAGCCGTAAACAAATACGTTTTAACAACCGTTTCTATTGATATTTCCAAATGATGGGCAACTGCTGCAAATACGAAAGCAGAATGTCCATATGCTTTCTTTTCCTTAATCTGCTGCAAATATTTTTGAAGATCCGATGATGGATAAAGTTCGTAACACAGCTTTGCCATCCGTTCCCCGATTCTTTGGTTTCCAAGCCTTGTCTCCTCTGCAAGACTAGAAGCATATAATAGATGATCAAGCTCAAAAAACTTGTCCAATTCTTTTTGCTCGAGCGCCTCATAGGCAAGTCTGCAAGCAAGACCATCAACAAAGGTGAGCTGCTTGCGAATATAAACAGATATTGCTTGACTAAAGCCTTGTTTATCTGTAATTATCTGACCTTGAATATAGGTCTCTAATCCAAAGGAATGTGAAAATGCTCCTGATGGAAAATTGGAATCACTTAATTGTAAAAGTGGTAGCAGCTTAGTCATGACTATGTCCAATATGACGAAATGCCTGTTTGACCTTTCGCTTTTCTCGTTTATGAGGGATCGACAATTGCTGAAGTAACTCTTCAACTAAGTAGTCGTATTGGACGAGCATTTCATCCCCTTCGAATTGAGCAGGCATGTGACGGTTTCCAAGCTGGTGAGCGATCTCCCCCATTTGTTGAATCGAGGTTGGCATAATCGTTAACAGATCATCTTCTTTGACCGAGACAACAATCATGTTTTTTTCATCCATATACAACACATCACCGTCTATTAATTCACGGTTTTCTTTTAATCGAATGCCAATCTCTTTGCCGTGATCAGTTGTAACCCTTTGAATTCTTTTTACTAGGTCATCACTTTCCAAATACACTCGCTCTACATGTGGAGCTCTCTTCTCCATTGTTGCAACATTTCCCACTATACTTTCAATAATCATATTTCCCCCACCTTTAAAATAAGAAATAGCGCTGTGCCATCGGAACTTCCTTTGATGGTTCACACGTAATTAATTCGCCGTCAACTTTTACTTCATACGTTTGCGGATCAACCTCAATTTCTGGCGTTTCTCCGTTTAACACCATCGATTTTTTCGTTAAGTTACGAACGCCGGAAATAGGCTTAACGATTTTTTGCAGACTAAGCTCTTCTTTAATTCCCGCTTCATACGCTGCCTTTGACACAAAGGTCATTGCTGCTTTGTATTTGGCTTTTCCGTTAGTTCCGAACATTGGACGATACAAGATTGGCTGCGGCGTTGGAATACTTGCGTTTGGATCGCCCATAATACTGTGAGCGATGATTCCGCCTTTTAAAATAATATCTGGCTTCACACCGAAAAACGCAGGATCCCAAACGATTAAATCGGCAAACTTGCCAACTTCAACTGAACCAACATAGTCAGAGATTCCGTGTACGATCGCAGGATTAATCGTATATTTTGCAATATAGCGTTTCACTCGATTGTTGTCTCCTACTCCTTCGTCTCCCTCGAGCTTTCCACGTTGTCTTTTCATTTTATCGGCTGTCTGCCAAGTTCGGCTTATCACTTCACCGACACGCCCCATCGCTTGTGAATCTGACGAGATCATACTAAACACACCTAAGTCATGAAGAATATCCTCTGCAGCAATCGTTTCTTTACGAATTCGCGAATCTGCAAAAGCAATATCCTCTGGAACACTTGGGTCTAAATGATGACAAACCATTAACATATCTAAATGTTCTTCCAATGTGTTAATGGTAAAAGGACGAGTTGGATTCGTCGATGAAGGTAAAATATTAGGAAAGCTAGCTGCTTTAATAATATCCGGTGCGTGTCCTCCTCCTGCTCCTTCCGTATGATACGTATGGATAACACGTCCATTGATGGCCGCTAATGTGTCCTCGACAAATCCACCTTCATTTAGTGTATCTGTATGAATCGCTACCTGGACATCATACTCATCTGCTACCGTTAAGCATGTATCAATTGCCGCTGCTGTTGTACCCCAATCCTCATGAAGCTTCAGACCGACAGCTCCAGCTTCAACCTGCTCACTTATCGCCTTCTTTCCAGACGCATTTCCCTTCCCTAAGAAGCCTAAATTCATTGGGAATTCTTCTGCCGCCTCGAGCATTCGATGAATATTCCATTTCCCAGGTGTACAAGTTGTTGCTTTCGAACCTGTTGCCGGACCAGTTCCTCCACCAATCATCGTTGTCAGACCTGACTGAAGAGCCGTATCAATTTGTTGTGGACATATAAAGTGCACATGAGCGTCTATTCCTCCAGCTGTTACAATCTGACCCTCAGCGGCAATGACCTCCGTAGAAGCACCTACAACAATATCAATATTATCCATGAGTAATGGATTTCCTGCTTTGCCAATTGCAGCGATTAAACCATCCTTTATCCCAATATCTGCTTTGTAAATTCCCGTATAGTCAACAATCGTCGCATTCGTTAACACTAAGTCAACACTTTCATCTCTTGTCGCAAGGGGGTGCTGTCCCATTCCATCACGGATGACCTTGCCTCCGCCGAACTTCACTTCATCCCCATACGTCGTATAATCCTTTTCAATTTCTATGAATAACTCCGTATCAGCTAAACGAATGGCATCTCCAACTGTCGGACCAAACATATCCGCATATTGCTTTCTTGACATGTGAAAACTCATTCATTCCCCTCCTTCTTAACTGATCCATTTACTCGGTTATTTAAACCATATATCCTTTGTTCTCCTGAAAAAGAAACAAGTTCAACTTCCTTCTCATCACCTGGTTCAAAACGGACAGCTGTACCCGCTGGAATATTTAAATGCATTCCTAATGTTTCTTTCCGATCAAACTTTAAAAAACTATTCACCTCAAAGAAGTGAAAATGAGAACCTACTTGCACAGGTCGATCTCCTTGGTTTAACACCTTAATCGTCATTGACTTTTTATGTTCATTACAAATAACGGGGTTATTCTTTAATATGTACTCTCCTGGAATCATGTTCCTCCCCTCCTATTACCGAATTGGATTATGTACAGTAACTAGCTTCGTTCCATCAGGAAATGTTGCCTCAACTTGAATATCCGAAATCATTTCAGGAATACCTTCCATGACATCTTCTCTTGTCAAAATAGTGGTCCCATACTGCATTAACTGAGCGACGGTTTGTCCATCTCTTGCTCCCTCTAATACTTCATATGTAATAATAGCCGTTGCTTCTGGGTAGTTCAGCTTCAATCCCCTTTTTTGACGACGACGTGCCAAATCAGCAGCGACTACTATCATCAGCTTCTCCATCTCTCGAGACGTTAGTTTCATCCCCTACCATCCTTTCTTCTCAATTGTAGAAGTTTTTTTAATATCGCTATATAATTACAAAATTCACCAATAGTTATACTATAATCGGTAGAATAGTAGCTAAGGATCACTAGGATTTAGCTACTTGTTCATTATTGGTTCAATTCCTGATAAGTTAAGCTTGCTCAGATTCTTTTTTTCTTTGAATACTCAACCATGGACGCTGCCCAAGTCCAGGCCGCAATGATCGAAGCACTCGCCAGAGCAACACCAACACTTCTGCCTGCCGTACTAAATTGTTCAGCTGTCATCTCCGTCTTTCTATGACGCTGCATAATAATAGTAAGACTCGTAAAAAACACTCCAAAAAATAGCAAAATCAGATATCCAGTACTAACTGTTAACATATTCTCTCCCTCATCTTTTATTAAATAGTTTACTAGTTGCAAAGTGTTACTTTTGTACTTTTTAACCCATTCAGAACTAATAAATTATTTAATTTGTTCAATGAGGTTAGTATACGAGTGTTTCTTTCACATTTCAGCCAATCTGTTAGGTTTCCTGACATACCATTTACAAAAATCGGAAATTCTCTTCTGCTGCATATTCAAAAAGCTTATATAAACAAGTAAAAAAGCATCCTATTATTTAAATTTTGAACACGTTAATTTCAATTGTTATTATTTCTAACAACTTAAGTGACCTTTAATGACAAAATTAAACTATAATGAGCAGCTTAAATATCCGTTAATTCTATTTCCCAATACAAATCTACAACTATAAGCTAAAAAAAAGCAATTAGGCATCCCTATTGTTTACCGCAATTAACCATTTTTTACGGACAAACAATAAAATTGCTTATTGCTTAACTAGTTTAGAAGACTATTTTAATAAAACATATAGAAGCGTTTATTCGAGTAGCAAGTACTCTAAGTTTTTAGTAAAGCAACCGAATACTTACTCTCATACAAATTCCAATTTATATAGTTGAGTAAAATGAAATAGCATAACGACGTTAAGTTGATTTGCATTCTTCTTTTATGGCAAATTAAGGGATGGTAAAATGGTTACCCTAAAAGTTTATATATTTTCAACACTATTTTAAAACATAGCCTTAATTGTTTTATGAACAATTATAGAAAAAAGCCGATATTTCTTTTCCTAACACTTGGTAGATCAACTTTTTCTATTACTTGTAAAGGAATACGACTACATGTACACAATCATAAAAGGTTCATTCTAATATTTTCCCATTGGAACTGTAGATAAGGAGTCTAGCCGATTATATTATAGCCTGAATCTACATAAATAATTTCACCCGTAACTCCTCTTGATAGATTACTAAGCATTGCGATTGTCATATCGCCCACCTCTTCTTTTGTTACATTTCTTTTTAAAGGTGCAGATTCTTCAACTTTATGAAGTATTTCATTAAAAGAACCAACTCCCTTAGCAGCAAGTGTTCGAATTGCTCCAGCAGAAATAGCATTAACACGAATATTCTCTTTTCCTAAGTCTAATGCCAGGTATTTTACCGATGATTCAAGAGCTGCTTTGGCTACAGGAGCATTATTTTGGGGAATTGGTGGCACGGTTTCAAAAAGGCTTTTTCAAGAGTTTGAAATTGGTGTAGATTGGCTTGTGACGACTAGGCTACTCATAGCTGGCTTTTTACTCTTAGCAGTTCATTTTTTTCGAAATGACCGTTCCCAAATAATCGGTGTTTGGAAAACTAGAAGGATAGCTATTCAATTAATAATCTTCGGGTTACTCGGTATGCTTGCAGTTCAATACACATATATGGCTTCCATTAAACATGGTAACGCAGCTGTTGCAACGTTATTACAATATTTAGCACCTGTAATGATTATCGTTTACTTGATTTTCCGCAAACAAGCTGTTCTAACACGAAGAGATTTGTTGACTGTTTCGCTCGCTTTAGTTGGGTGCTTTTTCTTATTAACAAACGGCTCAATCACTCAATTATCAGTACCAACACCAGCAATCATTTGGGGTGTTTTATCCGGAGTAGCTTTAGCATTTTATACCTTATATGCCATTCCTTTATTGAAACAATACGATTCCCTTGTCATTGTTGGTTGGGCTATGATTATCGGTAGTTTTGCGCTAAGTTTTGTTCATCCACCTTGGCAAATGGACTTTACATCCTTAACAGTGGAAGCTTATCTATACTTAGTATTCGTTATCATTTTTGGTACAATGATTGCATTTTGGTTTTATATAGAAAGTTTGCAAAGTCTAGTTGCTAAAGAATCCAGCCTTCTAGGAAGTACTGAGCCATTAGCAGCTGTATTTACCACCGTCTTTTGGTTAATAGAACCCTTTGGAACTTTTCAATGGTTTGGTACAACTTGTATCATTCTAATGATTTTTGTATTGGCTTTGAATAAAGATTCTTCTTCAAGCACAAATAAATTTCTAAAAATGAAAAGCCCCTTAGAATTAGCTAGTTTTACTAAGAGGGCTTTATTTCTCTAATGATGCTAGTATAGTTTCATGGACACAACTTAGTTAAGTTTCTATAGATTTGTTACACTATATAGAAGAAAGGTTG
>NZ_JAWRVK010000046.1:0-33759 GCF_036663575.1 Halalkalibacter flavus | reverse complement strand
TCCTGAGCCAGGATCAAACTCTCCATAAAAATGGTAAGCTGATTAGCTCAATTTGCATCACGCTAGCAATGCAATAACTTAAGGATGAAATTTGCCCTATCGGGTAAATTTCTTTAACGAGATATCATGTATCTCTATTTCGCTTGGCTTTTGTTCAGTTTTCAAAGAACTCATTTTATCACTTGTTTACCAGCGACAAAAATTATTGTATCATATCCAACAATTCTGCGCAACTGTTTTTTTAAAAGTTTTTGGCTTCTTGTTAAAATGCTTTGTGTTTTCACTCAGCGACAAACAAAAATATATCACACTTATTATTTCCGCGCAAGCATTTTTTAGCTCACTTAAAGGAAATGTTTTTGTGTCGTTATTAGCGACAAGAAATAATATACCACGAACAACTATTCCGCGCAACTGTTTTCTTAGAAATAATTTTTTGTCAGCTTTAATAATCTATCATAACTTCTTTTGGATAACAACAAATATCTTGATTAAAATAAGGTAAGTCTTCTTCTATATAATAAGGAACATATTAAAAATTCTTAGAAGAAAAACTTAGTTACAGTACTCTAGCGCGTGCTCGATTTGGTTCTTACTGTACTTATTTGGTCTTCCTTCTCGAAAATCCTTTCGCCGCTTATCAATAGCCTTTCCTTCTTTCGTTCTCATCACAAACTATGTTAGATAATCAAACGAATATTGTTGAACTATGTTTAAGCTATTATAGGTAAAAAGGAGAGGTTCTAACGCTGCAAGGAATGCACAGCCTTCCTCCCTATCTTGCAGCGCTGCATGCAGCAGCTCGACATCCATGTCTTGGAACACTTTTGACAGCACATTTGAGCCTTTTATGAGCAACGAAAGTTTCCACAGCTCGCGGTCTGTCTCTAAGGAATTATTATCACACCTAGTAAAAGAACATACACTTCTGTTGTATTTTCCATTTGTAAAAAAGCCTCGTATACCTCTTCAAAATGGACATCTAATGATAATCTTGGCATTACTACTTCAAAGTGAATCGACTGTACATTTCATACAGCTCTAATACAGCCTTCTCCACTTCTTTGTAACTGTTAGGATGTTGTAATAATGACAAAAACCTCTCAATACTTCCTCGACATCTTGTTCCTCTAGCATTCGCACTTCAATTTTTCATATTCAACATCACTACTACCCTCACGCTGCTCCTCAACATAGCAAATACTCGCTTCATTATTTACTAGCTTTTCATATTGCTCATTCGTCAGTTGTTACAAGCTCCACGAGTTCTGTCCGAATGTTTTGGTGACTACTCCCCTGTTTCAAAACAACAGGAATACCAAATTCAGGAGCACCCGCAAACAAAGTTTGACCCTCATGTAGAAAATGAGTGAGTCAGCGATATTCGCGTTTTACTTGAGTAATATACTACTGTTGAACAGCGATCGGTTTCTGTCCATAGTACGCAACCATTGTAAAAACAATCCCTAACATTTTTTTGAGAAATGGCCTGCCACTCCGAATCCCAATAACAAAAACCCCCGCTGGTTTGCAGGGGTTAACATTTTTTTACGATTAATGTTTTTTTTATGTTTTATTTTTCTTCCTCACCCTAAAAACAACAATCCCTATCGTAAAGAATAGAGCTAATAAGGCTTTATCAAAATAGCTCGATGTAGTAGTTTGAAAATAACCAAAGATTAATAGTCCAACGTACAGTATGGCAAAAATGAGGATGCTATGTAAAATTATCTTCATGACTTACCCCATTTCATTCATGTAACTTATGTAATACCGTTTTTTTCATAAATCAACCTCCTATTTCAGTCACGCAAAAGAATCTTTCGACAAAAAAAGGTAAAACCCTTTATTTTTCCCTATTTTTCCAAATGATACATTTTAATAAACCAATTACAAAAACCCCCGCGGGTTTGCGCAGGGGGTTTTAACATTGCCAAAGCGGGTGCGTATGACCGCGGTCCGGCTCATAGCAATGTATGTTTATTTTATTTTATATCCAAATTCAGTAGCTTCTCTCTTCCAGTACTTCACGTCTCGCTCGAATGCTTTGCTGTCACTATACCATGACAAGGTTCGAAATGATCTAGAATCTCGGATTGCTGCAAAACCAACTCCACATGCCGCTTTCTTATGCCCGGCGCTTCTTGCCTCTGAATGTCATTAAATATGGACATCATCTACCTAGTCTTTAGTAATAGTTACTAAATAAGCTTTATACTCAGTCACACAAGCTTGCTCTACATACACAGCAAGAACATAATCACCTTCTGACAATTCCTCACCATTCACATTTCCATCCCAAGTAAATTCATGAACTGGCGCCGGCACATTTTCAAATTCACCAATTTCCCCTAAAAATTCTCCAATTGTTCCATTGCTTGCATTGAATTTGTACAAATCATACTCAAGCACTTCAGCTCCACCCGGCAAATAAGAACCGACATAATACCCTTCACCTTCTTTACCAAGAAAAGCCCCCGTCACACGCGGATAATCAGGCTCACCAACAAATAAGATCGTCGGGACATCAATTACCACTGATCCATCACTAACTTTAATTGTCCCTTCATAATATCCAGGTTCCAACTTCGCAGTATTAACCTGTACATTAAACTGAACTTGCTGCTTATTCCCCCCATGTACATTTAGGTTATTACTTGTATTCACTCTAATACCGTCTGGATTACCCGTAAACTCAACATCAAAGCTATAACGTTTTCTTTCACCTGAGAGGTTTTTAATCGTGAAGCTTTGTCCTTCTACTTGTCTGCCAGTATCCTTCACAAACTTACCAAACGAGTGGCTTCCTGAAGTAACAAGTGTTTCCGCCTCAATCGCATCTAGCACTCGAATGCTACCAGCACCTTGTGTATTGTGCGGATACACTTTTCCTGTCGCAGGGTTAATCATGTCTTCCGCCGTATTCATTAAGGCCGCCTTCACATCTTCTACTTCATAAGTAGGATGTGCTTCTAAAACCAACGCTGCAGCACCCGCTACATGCGGTGCAGCCATACTCGTTCCTTGAAGCGCAGCATATCCATATGGATTTTCAGGATTATGCGTCGGAATTGTACTTGTAATATTCACACCTGGCGCCGATACATCTGGTTTCACCATCCAAGTACCTGTAACTGGACCACGAGATGAGAAGTCTGCAACCGTTTCTCCCACTTCATGAGCAAATTCAATGTCAAAGGAAACCGTATTGTTACCAGCCTCTAGTTCAGCAAGAAGCTTTTGTCCATCTTCAAGAGTCGTCTTGATCGTTGGAACAGCCATTCCTGGAACATCTGGATGTTCACCAGTAACATTATTGTAAATAATTGCACCAACGGCACCTGCATTTTTAGCATTTTCTGCTTTATCAACAAAGGCAAACTCACCGCGGCTAATTAATGCAATCTTGCCTTCAAGATCTTTGCCCTCAAAGTCTGATACAGCACCTAACCCAACATGTACATACTCATACTCACCCTCATTTAAAGCAAGCAATTCTTCCTCAGTTGGAAAACCCATTACTTTTGCAGAAGGATATTCAACACCTTCAGAAGTAAAGATTCCTGACGTAAACACATTGTAAGGCAAACGAGTCGCACCTACAGAAATCGCTTCACGCGACGTACCTGGTGAACCAACTGTCCAGTTATTAGGACCACTATTTCCATTTGAAGTTACAGCAACGACTCCCTCTGCCATCGCCCAGTCTAATGCAATACTCGTAGCCCAGTCAGGAGAATTAATCGTATTTCCTAACGATAAGTTCATAATATCCGCACCGTCTTGTACCGCTCGCTCAATACCAGCAACCACATTTTCAGTAGAGCCGCTACCGCCAGGACCTAGTACACGATACGCGAGTAGCGTAGCATCCGGAGCTACCCCTTTAATCGCACCATTTGCCGCAACTGTTCCCGCTACGTGAGTCCCGTGATTTGTTGATCCGCCACGCGGGTCGCCAGGAGGTGTCTCTTGTGGATCCTCATTGTTATCTACAAAGTCATACCCTTTATACTCACCAAAGGCATGCTCTAAGTCCGGGTGAGTATAATCTGTACCAGTATCAATAACCGCTACTGTAATTCCTTCACCAGTAAAGCCAGCATCCCATGCCAAATCTGACCCAATAAAAGGTGCACTCTCCAGCATGTTTGGATTAAACACTTCCGGATCAACTTCAATAGCATCCACCGTATACTCTACGTTTGGATAGACTTCTTTTACTCCAGGAATCGTTAAAAGTTCCGTTACTCGATTACCTGGAAGTTCAACAGAAAACCCAGAGAACACATGATCATACTCTCGGTTTACTTTTGCGTTGTTTACTTTATCCTTCACCGCATCAACTACCTTGCCTCTTTCAGAAGCTAGTTTCGCCTTAGATTGGCTTTTTCCTTTATGTTTTGCTTCCACAATACTTTCTTCTTCCAATTCAACAATGACTGTCGTTGGAGCTGAAGATGCTAAATCAATATCACCAAAAAGTTCGCCTGTCGGAAGTTCGGTTAGCTTCCGCTCTGAGTTTGCAAACGCTCCCATACTAAAAGTGGATAATAATAATACAATTGCTAAAAAGCTAATTAGTAATTTTGAGCTTTTTCTAAACACCAAAAAACACCCTCTCATCTTCTTTTTGGGATTTCAAATCTTCTATACTATTCATTCACCTCCTGAGTTTAGAAGAGTTAGAATATTTTTGAAATATATTACTATAATCTAAATACCATCTTTTTTAAATATCTCCTCCTAGACTATCGAACGATTAACAAGCTTAAATTTTTAGGAAAAATGCCATATTTACCGTGAATTTTCTTCGTATTTCGAAGTATTCGACGAAAATTCACGGTACTTTATTCTTATTCAAATATAAAATCCGAAAACATAACCGTAGTTCCTTTTTCCTAACACACTTTGATCGTTCTGTCCAAAGTGGAAATTTTGCTGGTCGACCTTTAAAATACAAAAAAGCACTCACCAAAGTTAAGGGATTGATTGATAGGGTAAAGAATTACATTCGCAACTCTTTTAACAGCCCAATTAACAATTATTTAGTTGTAAAAATAACAATACTATTAACAGGATAATCCCAATAAAATAGAATTCTATTTTAATAGCTGAATTAGCACCCACATTGCTGTTTTTGACGTTCCTCGTTCCGTTATTCCCCTGTTTCGACCTATATTTCCAGTGATGTTATGACTTTAAAAGAACCAGGATCCTCTTTACCCTTTTAAGAAGCGGTGATTAGCGGAATCAGGATCCATTATACACCTGCTTTAGCACTTATTTTTAAAAAAGTAAAAAAACGAAAGACGAAAATCTGTGTGATTTCCGTCTTCATTTGCAATGTTATTTGGAATTTTTTCGTAAGCTACTCTTTACAATTTCCAATATTAAATTCTAATTTGCAAGCCTTAGCGTCTTTCCTTCAGCTATTTTCTCTGCTTTACGCTTAACTTCCTCTTTATCGGCACGATCATCCACTGTAATCTCAATCACATTGTCACTCATACGCGCCTCTTTTACGCCATTAATGTTTTGAATTCGTGAAAGTAAACTTTGAATCGTTAGACCATTTCGTTGGACCTGATTTTGTCCAACAATTCGGTCATGATCTCTCCTTAAAACCTGTCCATTTTCACGACCAGCTCCTCTAGTTTGACCTTGAGCTGTTCCCCTTTGCCCTTGTCTATCTCCATCTAATCCAAAAAATCCGCCAGCTCGACCTTGTCCAAAGTCTGTCCCAAATCCTCTTGGACGATCCCGACCTACTTCAACTTCTCCGGGTTCACGACCTTGACCTCTAAAAAAACCACCATCATGGTCGACTTGACCTCCCAAATCATTGCGAACCCCTACTCCTGGACCTCTTCTATCAACTCCAAACGCACTATGGCGATCTGCAGCACCTATACCTTGTTGTTGATTTGTCCCTGTATCTGTTGCTTGATTATCTACTCCACAGCCAGCAAGACCACTGACCAAAATCGCTGCTGCAGCGACTGACATCGTAATTTTTTTCATGATGAATCCCCCCTTTTTATAAAATGCCTTTAAAAGGGGGCAATTACACTGTTAGTTCTTGGGTATTTACTGAATAACTCACGCTTTTTGGGAGATGCTATTTTTAACCCATTCTACAGAAGATTCTATGAGCCAAAAAGCTTACTCCCCTAATTTCAGCAACCACTCACGCAGCTTTGCTTTTGGATAGTACACTTTATCGTTGATAACAATATGAGGAATGCTCGGATGTTCATCAATTAGTTTTTCCGCATCTTCCTTAGAAATTCTAATAAAATGATGTACGTCGTTTTGTTTTATCAATTCATGATCATCGTTATCATCGAGTGATGTTAAGATATTTTTGGCTTCAGGATTTTTATAATTTTTCAATCCGTCCCTTATTGTAATTATTAGCTATCCAACAAAAATTTTTAAATAATGATCTTAAAATAGATCTTTTGACTCATTTTATATTCATAAATTATTTAGTATTCGTATAGATTTTAGGATTGATGCCCCCCTCGAGTAGTAACACATTATATTTTCCCCAAAATACTCATTTACCTAGTACAGGTACTCCTCACTCACGTAAACTGTTAAATAAGAGGTTTTTTACAAAGTCAGCATAATTAGCAGGTGATAACATATGGGCAATTTACCCTTAATAGGAATTATGGTCCCTAATCAGAGACAACGAAACAACATATTAAACATGTATCAACGTTATAAAGGAGAACTAAGGATCGAACTGTTTTCATTTACCCCAAAAGACATTAATTGGAGAAAACGTACGATTCGCGGAGTCTGTCTAAAAAATAATACATGTGAAACTGAGATTTTCCGTTTTCCTGATGCTGTATACAACCGCTGTTACAGGAAAAAGAAAAAAACAATACGTAAGTTGGAAAAATATATTGGGAAAAATAAATGCTTTAATGCTATAACGTATTTTAATAAATGGCGGATTTATAAGATCTTATCGAGTAATAATCTTGGTAAATTATTACCATCTACGTCGTTGTATCATCCGGACTTGTTAGCGGAACAGTTAACTACGAATAAACGTTTGATTTTGAAACCTTCTTATGGCTCCCTAGGCAGACATATCTATTTAATTGAATCAACTAAAGACAATATAATAAAGGTCTATCAAGACTCCTTAACACCTAGATACATGTTTGACGATATAAACTTACTTTTAGAAACAATAACCGACCTAATCGGAAAGAAGAACTATATTTTACAAAAAGAGATAAAACTAGCAAAAGTAAGGGGGAAAATGGTAGATTTAAGAATACTAATTCAAAAAGATAGACATGGAAGGTGGGGTTTTACCAAAGGAATCAGTCGAGTAGCTCCTTATAACTTTTTTATCACAAACGTTAGCGAACGAATTTATGAAATGGATGAGACGCTTGAGATGTTAGTTAGTGATCCACTAAAAAGAAACGCGATGATTCAGGAGATTCAAGAGACTTGTATAAAAGTAAGTCAAATACTAGAAGAGAAAATCGGCTTATTAGGAGAAATCGGAATCGATATGGCGCTCGACGAGAATGGACGTATTTGGATCATAGAGGTTAATGGCAAAACACAAAAATTTATATATCACATGGTAAATGGAAGCGATTGTAAAGAAATTGACCTTATTTATAAACGGCCTTTAGAGTATGCATCTTATTTATCACAAACATAACTGATTTAGCCCTTTAAAAAAGTCCATGAATCCCCTCCTTTAAAGGATTATACATGATTTTCCATCAAGTATAATATGTAATTATATCTACGACAAAACATGTAGTTATTAGAACTTTTTCAGAAAAAAGACCCTCACCAAAAAATGAGGATCTTTTTTATATACTAGGTGGTGAACATTATATGATTGCTATTGATCTTCTTCCAGACATTTCGGACAAAATGATCTGTTGAATTTCCTAAATACTCCAGTATATTTACTGACTTGTTCTTTGGAATCTTTAAACCTTGTTTTATTTGATTAGACTTTATTACCAGTCTAATCGTTATTAAAACTAGCTCACGAATAAGATCATGCCATCAATTTTGATACTTACTAGATATACTCTAAGTTAATCATCGAACTCAATAAATTCTTCATGTTTGAACACCATTGACACGGCTGTACGTCCATCCTCGTTACCACCTGATAAAGCTACGACTATGCGGTCTCCATCTTTATCTATATCACCTTCAACAACCACACGGAGCATATTGTTACCAGTGAAGGTACCTGGCCCGGAATCTACTTTTAACACTGCACAGTTTCCCGCAGGTATTGTGACGTCGTCTTGACGAAAAATCTCAATCTCTGGAGGAGTCGCCGGAAATAAATCAAGATCTCTACAAACATGAACTGATACATCTACAGTGGAAGGTAGTCTTGCAAGATTTTTAAAACCAATCAATAGAAAATCAACAGCTCCCTCTTCTGGATCTCCATCAATAGATAATGGTACAAAAAATGGTCCTGATGTGAGTCTATTTTGTGGTCTAGGTCTTATGCCCATATGTTAATATCATCCTTTCCTTTTGATAAAACCATCTTATTCTAAACGATCTTTTTTGTGCTATGGGCAAAACACTATATTGAAACCGTAATAATTGTCTTGATATGATGAGAATGGTATTGGTAGGAAATTCGATCAAAATCGGTAACCAGTTAGTCCATACAGCGGGGTCTTCAGGGGGTACTTGTCATGATAAAGTACATAGCTAAACGCATAAACAAAGACACTAGCGCACCAGATCTCGGACTTTTCTTATGCGTAAATAAGGATTGTCCCAAAAAGGTCGGTTGTTGACCTATTGAGACAATCCCGGAGCAGAGGAGTGATTTTTCCCTCTCTAATCGAATAGCGTACGGAGCTTACTTTTGAGACAGCCCCCATTCGACAATCTAGGTACCTCTACTCTGCAAACTCTATCTTCATCGCCTCAGCCATCCTCTTCGGCAAATCTGTATTATCTAGTAAGCCGTTAAATAAATCAGCTGAAGGACCGTAGGCATACAAAGGAACATCCACCCCTGAGTGAGCCGTTGTGGACCAGCCAACATACGCTCTTTCACTAATAATCGTATTAATAACAAAGTCGACTCGATTACTTGGAGCTGTTTGAATACGCTCTTCTTCACTAGCAGTTAACTCAATATTCGCGTATGTACGAAGAACTTCTGTTGCATTGCTACGGTCTTCATGTAATTGATTAGCCATGTAACTTCCTGTTGCTGTTACATCAAGTAACATCTCAACATTGGAACGATACTCATCATATCCTCCAACCGTCATTCCACCCGTATCATGGTCACCTGCTACAACTACTAATGTTTTGCGGTCATTTTTCGCAAATTCAAGTGCCTCTTCAACCGCTTCTTCAAACGCCTCAGACCTAGGAATAATAGTTTTTCTATTTACAAAAAAACCTGTCTCCTGTCTATTTTGACTAGCAAAACAGACAGGAGATCAGGCACCCTTTTGATTCCATATGACAAACTTCGGGTGGTATCCACCTACCCCAACAACCTCTCCAACTCTTCCGCACAAACCGGTTTACTAAACAAATAGCCTTGCATGTGATAGCAGTCATTCTTCATCAGAAACTCTTTCTGATATTCTTCCTCTACCCCTTCAGCAATAACGTGTAATCGCAATCCGCGTGCGAGGTGAATAACCGTTTCTGCTATTTCAGAATTACTATGATCCTCTTGAATATCTTGAATAAAGGAGCGGTCTATTTTCAAGCAGTTGATTGGCAATGTCTTTAAGTAACTTAACGAAGAATAGCCTGTTCCAAAATCGTCAATCGAAATGGAAATTCCATATTCTTGTAATCCTTTTAAAGCCCTAATCGTTTCTTTCGAATTGAAAAGGAGGGTACTTTCTGTAATTTCAATTTCAAAAAGTTCGGGTGCTAACCCGCAGTCAGAAATGATTTCTTTCACTTGTCTGACTAAATAGCACGGATCTTGAAACTGTTTCGCAGAGAAGTTCACCGCAAGACTTAATGATTCGACTCGACCTTCATTCCACTTCGTTACCTGGGAACAAGCATTTTTCATGGCAATTTCCCACAATGGATTAATGAGTCCTGTTTCCTCCGCAACAGCAATAAACTTGTCTGGCGGAACAAACCCAAGCTCTTCAT
Source organism: Halalkalibacter flavus (assembly GCF_036663575.1). NCBI lineage: Bacteria > Bacillati > Bacillota > Bacilli > Caryophanales > Bacillaceae > Halalkalibacter > Halalkalibacter flavus. The sequence goes on along the minus strand of NZ_JAWRVK010000046.1, from coordinate 23,592 downwards.
CTGTCCATCTGAGTAATGCTTCAACTCCCGTCATTATATTAGTACGAGCATCGATTTTTGGCTGATAATAGACTTCAATCTGTTTATTTTTTATTGCTTTTCTTAAGCGCGCTTCAATACGTAGTTTCTTGTTTTTCTCTATGCTGATTTTCTCATCATAAAGTATCGCTTTATTTCCATCCTTTTTCTTGGCAACATACATCGCTCCATCGGCGTTTATCATCAGAGCATCCATATTGTCAGTATGTTCCGGGTACAGGCTTATGCCGCAGCTCGCACTGACTGTTACTTCATTTCCATCTAGCAAAAATGGTTGATTAACCTTCTCTATAATCGTATCAGCAATCGTCATAACCTCTTCTTTTTCAAGCTGGCTACACAAAATAACAAATTCATCTCCGCCCTGTCTCGTCAAAACACTATTTCCTTTAGTCAGGCAGCTCTGGATTCGTTTTGAAATCAATTGGATTAATTGATCTCCTTTGGCATGACCTAACGTGTCGTTCACATCTTTGAAGCGATCGATATCAATAAATAAGACAGCGACCGTCTCTCCTGTTCCTTTGGCATGTTCCATTCTTTGCTCTAACTCTTCTTGGAAGTACCTTCTGTTAAGTAAACCTGTAAGCGGATCGTGGTAAGCCTGAAATTTAATCACCTTCTGGCTCTCTTTCAAATCGTCTACATAATTTTGTAGAGAATTTGATAATGCATTCACATTTTGCGTAAGATGGCCAAGCTCATCTTTTCTTTTTAACTCGATATTTCCCCCAAAATTCCCTTCAGCAATCTCATTTACCTTTTCAACAATATATCCAATCGGTTTCGTTATCGAACGCGAGAATATTAAACTTGTAAGGAACACACCAAAAATAAATGGAATTGATAAAAGGAGGTGCTGCCATAATTCATTTCTTAACTCGTTCTCAATTAAGCTATAGTCATACGATAATCCAATGACATAAGGATCCTGTGTATCCAGATCAATTGGAACAAATGTTTTTGAAACCATTTTTCCATTGATCTCATCTATATAATTCTGTGATTCGCCTGTTTCTACAGCTACTTGAACGAACTCTACATCGAGGTCCTGATTGCCATATTCATATGTTCCATACCAAATCGGTTGATCCACAATCCGGATAAAGTTATTCCAATCAAGATAAAGCTCTTCCATCTCTTTCCCAAAGCTCTCCGGATTAATTACAGTTAACTCAAGGACACCTTCCAGTTTATCTGTAAAACGTTCAATGATGTTCCCAGGACCAAACCGCTTCTCATACTCAAGTACCTCGTTATCGCGATTGTACGGATTAATAATATAATCCATAGATCCATCATAGTAATATCCCCACTTATCCGTATGTTCAGGATTACTTGCAGCTACTTCAATAGGACCTGTCCAATATTCAGGAAGAGCTAATCCCTCCTCCACTGTTACAGGCTCTACTGCGAAAAGCTGCTTGAAAGCATCATACCAAAACAGCCATTGATTTGTTGACAGCCCAATCTGATGAGGATCAGACGATTTTACTCCAATGATGTCATCCTCTGTTTCAGCAAGCAAGGTAATATGAGATATCATCAGTTCCTCGGCCAACTCAACTAATTGTTCATTTGTGACATCTTCGTAGTTGGCAGGCAAGGAGTTTCTAATAGCGATTGAAGCCGTTCGTAACTCTCTTCCCATAATATCTTCAACATACAAAGCGCCGCCCTTGGCGTTTTCTACTTGAAATGATATTTCCTGAGTAATTAACTCAATTTCTCTTTCCTTATATTCAACAAGCTTATCTTTCGAACGCATGTAATGTAATGAACTATGAGCAATTAAAATACATAAGACCAATAATGTAAAAATTAACGGTAATTTCTTTTTAATAGACAACCATTGCCACCTCCTTTTTCATCAAAAGCTATTTAAAAAACCTCTGCAAAGGAAATCCCATACAAAGGTGAATTCTGCCAAATACAAACCAATTTTACATGGCTGTCTCAAGAAATTCATGGTCAGAAATAAACACTTCTTTAGTCATGTTTCCTAGGTCATTTCGTAGGAACGATTCAAATAGGAATAGAAATTTTTCAGGCTGGTGAACATGAGCTACATGCCCAGCATGTTTTATTTCTTCATATTTCACATGAGGAAGATATTGCTTTAGATCGATAAGGGTACTTTTATACAGTTGATCATATTCTCCCATCACCCATAAAACAGGGATTTCCGTTCCAAGTAACGCTGACTTTGAATCGAATTCAAGCTGCAATCGTATCGCTTTATTCAATACTTTAGGGGGAAGTTGGAGAGCATGATGCAAAAAGATAGATTCCGAGTCTTCACGTATAAATGGATGATTTGGATTTAGCAAAGTCGCATATTGTTTTAGCCACATTTTATAATCAGATTTCCCTTTATCCTCTAACACCCGAATGAGATTTTCACTAAATTGCGATGGCTCATTGCAACAATATCCGCCGACAAACGTCATACTCGCTACTCGTTCAGGATACTTATTTGCAAAAGCCTGAGCGATAATACTCCCGAAACTAAGTGCGCATAAATGAGCTTTTTTTACATTTCCTAGAACGAACTTGCAATAAAGTTGCTCCATAAAAACATCTATGATAGGAAGCCCGTCCACTTCTGAGTCTCTAACATCATACAGATCGTACGAAATACACTGATAGTCACCTTGTAACATCTCTATTTCTTTTTTAAACGCATTCTTATTACCGACAATTCCATGCAAAAAAATAATTGTTTCTTTTCCCATATTATCGAAACCTCTTATATTTTGACTTTTTTAAAATTATATTAAGAAAGTTATACTACTATGGAACATCTATTATACAGAATACTTATCTTTTTATTATATTTCTTCCAATAGAAACTAGCAAAGTGAAACATTTGGTAACATAGAATTTCATTATTATTGAAAAATAGTTAAATGTATCCTTTTGTTATAACTTGAAGGGGACGAATTGCGTTTGAAACACTTACGAGGTTTAGTGTGAAGATCATTGGGGTTGGCAACGCAAGAAAATATATCTGCAAATCTACTGAAATATTCTCTTTATGGGAACGAGCGTTGATCGCTCAACGCTCGATGAAGTTAGATTTCTCACTCAAAAAATCCGTACATTACCGTCATAGGCATTTATAAACACGATGTTCCAACAGAAACGAAACCCGCATCAAAATAAGCTTCCACAGTACTGTACAAGCCATGCTCGCAGCTGGACAATGAAAAAGGGCGTATAGTGAAATACACAGGGAATTTATCTTTATGATGAATTATCAAAATGCTAAGCGACAATGTTAACTCTTAATTTTCTTATAACTATCATGCTTCACAACAGTCCGCAGACTGCTGCCATCATTTTGTTTGACGTTGTCAAAATTCACCGCAATCGTATTATTGTAAATGTTAATAACTGATGCCTTCTCGCCTTTGTAATCCCCTTTTGTCACTTGAATTCTGTCGTCAATTTGTACATCGACTGCGGGTTTCTCTTGTTTTTCTTGTTTTTCTGTTACATCAGACATGAACACATCTCCCTTTGAACAAAATAACTACTATCATAAGCTTTTGACGATTGTAGTGCTTTTATTTATTAAAAAAGCTGGGAAAATAAAGCTCTCGCCCTTTATTAGCATTACATAATCGGTTCGAGCTTTGCTTTCTGTCCAAACTAGCGGAGTAACTGTCGAGAACTTGGGATTCACTGTCGAAACTCACCATTATACTGTCCAAAGCCCTAAAGAAGAGCCGTCACCATCAAGTTAGCAGCTGCAAGCGCGACAACAATACCAGCGATCTTTTTTATATTTTGTTGGGAAAGCTTCGTAAACAGAGCAACACCAAGACGTGAGCCGACCAAGACACTCACAAGACCAACTAAGAAATACCCTAGAAAATCTAACGAAAAGTCACCACTTACTCCATGCAGCGTCACGGTCATAATCGCGGTCATAACAAAGGTCACCTGAAGATTGGCGCTATAAGCATATTTGTTGTTATGAAAAAGCAAAAGAAAATAAAACACAAAAAATGGCCCACCAACAGCAAACACTCCGCCGATGAGACCTCCTCCTAATCCTAAAATGATTGGAAGCCATGTTCCATTCACTTTCGAATCCGGCTTCGGAGGCTTGCTTCGGAACAAATAAATAACAACACAAAGTAAAAACACACCAAGGAATATCTTTAGAATTTCAAGCTCTCCATAATGATGCAACACGAAAAATCCACCGACACGCCCAACTAGCGCAGCAGACAAAATAATAAGCAATGACCGCCACTGAATATGCTTAAACAATTGCAAAGCAATACTCACTGACAGCACTAAGGCGAGCGACACAACTAGAAGCGTACTTTCTTTCACCGTAAACATTAAAGGTAAGAACCCCATGGCAATCAATCCAAATCCAAAGCCACTTACCCCTTGAATAAAACTCCCAAAAAGGAGAATCAAAAAAATAATTGCTAACTCTAATATCATAATATAGCGAACCTTTCAGTATAAAAATAAACGACAAAAAACAAACTATCTTTTATTATAACAAAAATACCATTCACCTCTTCACTTATTGCTCAGCAACAACCGATATTCACGCTTTATTTCTCTGCTTTCTGTCCGACACTTCATGGAACCAAATGAAGAGAAACGGAACCCCCGTTTCTCTTCACTCGATTTACTTATTTATTTCATTATTTTCATATAAACGATGAATAATTGCAGCCAATTGGGCTCTTGTCATTGGCTGATTAGGCTTAAACGTGCCATCTGAATAACCGTTAATAATACCCTTTTGTCTCATTGTTTCAATCGCTACCAAAGCCCAATGATCATCTCTCACATCAGTAAAAGCTCTTGTTCCACCTTGTGCTGGTTGTGAATAAAATCCAGCATTGTAAAAGATTTGAGCGACTTGTGCTCTTGTTACATCAGTACTTGGTGAGAAATTTCCATTTCCTGTACCGTTCATAATATTATTTTGCGCGACTAAACTAACAGCATCGAATGCCCAAAAATTCGTTGATATATCATTAAATCGAACAGGAGTGCCCTCTGACTGTAAGTTTAAGAAATTAGAAAGAATCGTTGCTGCTTGTGCTCTAGTTAAATGATTATTTGGTCTAAACGTTTGATCAGAGTGACCATTAAGCCATCCTTTTTCCGCTGCAAATAAAATCGATTCTTCAGCCCAATGTCCATTAACGTCACGGAATACTGACCCATTCGTACTTTTTGTACTTCCATTATCTTGACGATCATACTCAAATAAGTTCCACTGATTCATTATTCTTCCTACTGCATCACGGTAATAAGATCCACCTAAATGGTTATACCCTGCATTAGCAATATCAAATAAATACTGTCTAGATGCATCCTCAATACTCATACCATTTGTCAAATTCGATTGGTACTTCTCACGAGCAAAGCCGTATCTTTGATTTTGAAGAAGTGTCCCAGCTAAGAAATTAAACGCATCTTCATAAGAGTTGAATTGTCGGTACCAATTATCTCTTCTTTGACTTTCATCAAATATAATACGGTCTGGCCCTAAATTTTCAATAATCGGAATCGCTCTTTCAAAATCCTCATCAGGTTGACCTTTTAATTGCCAAGCGTTAGCAGGATTAAATCCCCACACTTTGATTCCAAAAAGATTATTTGCATAATGAGCAATTCTTGTCGTTCCGTAACCACTTTCTAATACGGACATACCAATGATAGCACTAGCTGGCACTCCCCATTGTTCACTTGCCCTTACAGCATATGGAACAACCTCTTGAATAAAACGTTGTTGTTCTTGAGTAGTAGGTCTATTCTTCATTGCTAAATATGTATTGCTGTTTCTACCTAACTCTCTATCTTCAAACGGCAAAGGATCAAATAATGCCGCATAAGCTGACTGAGTTCCTACCGTAAATAATGAAAATACCAAAACTATAGAAAGGACAATCTTAGATGTCAATTTTGCCAATAAATTCCCCGCCCTTGTTAGTAATCTATGAAAAACTCAACAGGTAGTATCTTAGCAGAATTACTAACAAAAAGGACAAGATGATTACAAATAACTCATGGTAAGTAATTGTAAAAGTAGGAGTCTATTCTATTTCTCTTTAAGTCTTACATTTTTTAAATCTTTCATACTTTTATAAATCTATCAATCACATAAAAACCTTTCAACAATATCTTACAATTTTAGACAACCTTTGAATCCGTCTGAACCGTAGCAGTGATCAGGATTATGTCGTCTCACGAAATATAGTCAGCGCTGTTCCTGTAAAACAAAGTCGATATATGTAAAACGATTACAAAAGGGGATTAGATAATTTTGTAGAAGTGAGAGATAACAGCGAAACGTATGTAAAACTAGGGGATATTAAAAACGGAAGGTGAATGATATGCTAAAAATTTTAAAAATTTTTAAAACTTCATATAGCAAAGAACAAGATATGTGTGAACGAAAGCTTGTAAAGATTATGAAGCGATTAAATGTAGCCTATTTCGATTACAATTGGGACCGCAGCAGTTGTTATATTGAATTCCGTTATCATGAAACCTTGTACAAAATGGAACATTCAGCTGACAAAGCGACAGGCACAGGTGTTGCTGAGTTTAAGAGTGGGTTGGATTGTTTAGTTGAATTAGTTGAAACGCTTGAAGATCTTTGCCAAATCATTGATCGAGGAACATATAAACTTGAAACGTGGCTATCCGGCATGCAAAAGACACCTTTAATTGAAGACAAGCCTGAATCCCTAGAAAATACTCAAATCAAACATAAGTTATCAGAAAAACAAAACCATGATGAGTTTATGCTGGATACCTCTGAACCTTCCCTAGTGAACTTTAACAGAAATAAGGTCGTTCAGCGGACTATAAGCAAATAAAAAAACGCCTCCCATAATAGAACATTATGGAGGCGTTTTGCATTAAACCTCTATCTTGTTTTGTTCGTGAAAGCGATACTTATGATACATTTCCTTATACCCTATCGACTTAAAATGCATCACATCATAATAAGTAAGCCCACTAGAATTGGTATGTTTCTTGAACCAGGATCTCAGATTTGTTAATAGAATCATAAAACCCCTCCCCTTTATACAGGTTATTCTGATTAAGGGGAGGTGATCACTATTTTCCTGCAATCAGGCTACACCTTTAATATTCAATGTCCTCATAATCCTTTGGCTGAGGTACTGGCTGCATATTGTCTCTAGAAGGCTGGCCTTTTTGCCCCTGCTCTTGTCTTCCCTTAACGCCATTAGCTCTTTGCTTTCCTTGCTTTTTCATCTCAATCCCTCCTTTCTTTAAAAAATCACTACATTCACAGGGTTCCACATCCTAAAAAAAGAATGTGTCTGTGATAAGCACCCACCAAAATCTCCGACCATATACTATTTAGACAAACCACACACGGAGTGAATCATAAATGAAAATAAATCAACAACTAAGAAGAGTCTTCCCCCTCCTCCCTGCTTTCATCAACACAAAAGAAGGGAAAAGATGGGGATATATTAACACTAGCGGACAATTTATCATCCAACCTCAATATGAAGAAGCTGATGATTTTCAACAGAATGGACTTGCGATTGCGAGAACAAGCGGAAAAGCTGGCATGATTGATCAAACAGGTCAATTTGTCATTCCGCCTAAATACGATTCAATTTTGCCTTTTACAGAAGGCCTTGCCGTTGTCATTGATGATGACAGATATAAAGTCATAAATGAAGCTGGTCAAGTGCTGACAAAAAGAGGATACGGACTGATCATGCCCTATCAGGACCAACGTGCTGTTTTCGCTGATACAAGTAATGTTCGGTTTTTATATGGCTATTTAGATGAACGAGGAAACGAACGGATACCGCTACAATTTGAAACAGCCAATGATTTCAAAGACGGCAAAGCACTTGTGAAAACAAATGAAAATGAGCATGCACTGATTAATCGAAATGGAGAAACTCTTCAAACCTATCCATATAGCTTTATGATGAGCTATAGCGAAGGACTGATCGCTTTTAGTAAAACGTTTCAAGACAAATGGGGCTATGTAGATGAACAAGGTCGCATTGTGATTCAACCTCAATATACGTACGCGTCGCCTTTTCGGGATGGCAGAGCCGTTATAAACATGGCCGAGGGAATAGAAAACAAATACGGATTAATTGATAAGAACGCGACTTTGCTCATCCCACCTGCCTATAATGATATGACGCAACTAGGAGAGCAAAGAGTAGCTGTTGGAATGGCTCGTGATCCAGAACGTCCATTTGCGGGCTCACGGTACGGCGTTGCAACAACTGCTGGGGGCATCTTGAGCGATTTTTTATATGATTCTGTAGGTGAATATCAAAAAGGTTTAAGCTCTGTGACAGCCGGTCAAACCACCTTTTTTATTGATCGCAGTGGAAAACGCGCCCCATCATTCCCGATTATTCCAGGTGTCGGAACCGTCCGGCTTGTTGGAGGGATTATTCAAGCAAATGTCGACCACAGTTTGGCCTACTATGACCAAACAGGGAGGCCCATCTATCAACCTAACACTAGCTTCCCTTTAAATAACAAATATCGAATTCATATTAGGAAGTACAGCCCTAATAAAGATTACCTCGTCTATTATCCACATGTGGAAGGAATGGCCAATCTCGAAGCTCAAAAGCAGGTCAACCTAACATTGCAACAAAAATCAAAAGTTGTCCCTATTCCTCCCACTCAATTAGACTTTGGATATTACGGCGATTTCTCGGTCTCCTTCTTTCAAAAAAACCTACTCGTTCTCAAATTAGAAGGATATGAATACCCGTTTGGCGCAGCGCATGGCATGCCTTATCAAGTCCATGTGCCCATCGATCTAAAGACAGGAACGATCTATGAGCTCAAAGATCTTTTTAAACCAGACAGTGACTATGTAAAGGTCATTAGTGATATCATCGGAAAACAGATTCAAGCAGAACCACAACACTACTTTCCTGACCAATACAAAGGCATTCAACCTGATCAGCCATTTTATGTAGATGAAAACTCCCTTACCATTTATTTTGAGCCTTATGAGATTGCCGCCTATGCATTCGGCTTTCCTTCGTTTACGATTCCTTTTGAGGAGATTATGGGACTTATTGATGTTGATGGATCGTTTTGGAGGTCTTTTAGAGGTTGATATATTTCTAAATAAAGGCCTCTCACTTAAAGAAACTCCCTCCAGTTCCAATTATTAAAGCAGCGTGAATAAAATGGTAAATGACCAAACAAATTGCATACGAAAACCTCAGACAAATTTATAGTTGTCTGAGCGTTTTCACTATGTAAAAAATTTCTTAATCACCTGCAGTTCAAGGTGATAAACCTAGTTTTCAAAAAGTTACTTAAAATACAGAGATAAGTCAAAAGTCATCACTATTAGTAAGATGATCGGCAAGCTAATCCCCCATGCCAAAAGAGGTTTTTTATAATGTATTGGAAATAAAATAAACATCATCATTATAAATAATATTGAATGCCACATGACCCAACCGTTATGATGAAAAAATAAACCAACATGGATGTTTGTATACTCAGTAATCGTATATATGCTAACCCATAAAACGTAATGAAAGACTCTTTTAGTCCATTTATCTGTTTTAAAAAAATACTTCAAATAAATCAGAATCGTCGCAGGATACATTACCAGCATATACAATAATGAGATCGTTGTATGATTCGGAAGCAGTTGAGGTAATAAGGTTTCATGGTATATCCATAAAGCTTGATTATACGCTAAGAAATTATGTAGTAGGTCACACAAAATAAGAAAGAGTATAGTTGGATAATATTTTTGCCAGTTTCTCCAATCCCCCCAACGCCAAGCTGCTAAAAAATACAAAAGGTTATAGACGATATGCATAAGATTATCATTTCCTCCACAAATTTATTATTTTAGTTTTTTCTTAGAAGAAGGAATTATGTAAAGTAAGATAGCAATTGATTGAGATTTTTTAAATTTTTCCTTTTAAACAAACCTGAAAATGCTGTTTAATTGACCTACGCCTTACCTCTCTCCAAAGAGGATACTGTTTTTTGTCAATCGTCATACAAACAAGATATGTATGTGCTCCTTGGTGACATCCATCCAACAAAAGAAGGACATAGAATACTTACAGATCTGACTCTTGAATTCCTACAACTTAATTAAAGCGCAAAAAGCTGAGTGCCCAATCCCACTCAGCTTCTTCCTCTTATGCAATCAACCTACGATGCCCGAACCCTCTTATCCCGCTTTTCTTTCCTCTTCTTCATCGCCTTCGTAATATATCCACCTTTAAAATTCCGTGGCTCATAAGAAATGATAAACGCGTTCGGCTCATGCGTACTTACAATTTTCATAAACTCCTCTTCACGATCACGTCGAGCGGTACAATCAAGTCGAAATCTACGAGCATGGTTCATTCCTTCCACCTCTGACATTGAGACACTAAATCCCTCATCTCTCAGGTGACTCGTTAACTTTTCATTTTTATTCGTAATGTTCACTTCAATTGAAACGTATCCAATCGCTAGCTTTTGTTCGATCAGTTGACCGAGATAAACACCAACACCGAAACCTATCGCGTAGGCGACCATATTTAAATAATTCGATAAATCACTAAAGACAATTCCAAGTGCGACAACGTAGATAAGCCCTTCAAGGATTCCGAGCACCGCTGCCTTTTCCTTCATCCCCTTAACCATCATGATCGTTCTCAATGTGAGCACGGGGACAAATAACAACTGGGCTATGAAAATAATCAATGCTTGTAGCATCGTCTCACCTTCCCCCTTAAATGTTCAACTTGTGTAGTGTAACAGGATTTCATTTTTGAATCTACACTATTCCCTTTACATTTTTCGGTAAAACATTCCTACTCCCAATTAACCAGTATTTTTTCCTCATACGACCAAATGGGAAATGTTGTATGATAAAAAATAGTTCACTTCACACCGCATACAAACGCACTATTGTGCCAAATAGGAGGGAGTACATTGACTGTTCAAACGTGGGAAATTGAAAATATTAGGAATACAGTAAAATACATAACAAACGACAGCATTGTTCTTACAGACGGAGAAGCCGACGCCTGTTTAACCTATTTAAATATAAAGGGAGAAGAGATTAAAGGGGTTTGCAGAGCTGAATATTATGACGAAGACGAAGGCAGAACATATGAAGGTTTATTAATCTTTAGCGACTATCGAATCATGTTTCTATCTTATGTTCCTACTGGGGAGACAACCATAGACTTCCTTCAATTTTACGAGTACTACGCGATTTCTAATGTTTCATCAATGTTTGACACCTCCACACACTCAAAGCTTACATTTGAATATAACGGCCATTTTAAGGATTCGGTCCTATTTAGTAAAATAAATAGCTCTATTACAAATACGTTAGTTTCAATGATAAACCATTATTCTTCTATTAGAAAAGCAAAGGATTATAAAAAAAGCGACCATGCTTTTAAAAGAATTATGTTCTCAGTAGGATCATTATTAGCAGCCTTATTTATAATCGGTGTCATTAGTGCAATCTTTGTGCCAGATGAATATGATGAAGAATACGAAGTAACGGACGTTTTTGAAGAGTTTGATGAATATCAAGCTCCTGTTGAATACGACGTCCAAGTTGAAAATAACAACATTATAGTAGAAGAATTGCTAGAGTATACAATCGGTGATTCTTACTTCACAAACATCATTGAGCCACCTAATTACAGGAAAGACTACCCTACTATTTTTCATAAAACATCAGAAGACAACACCATTTACTTTGTCATTGAGACGAAGGCATCCAATTTATCTAACAAAACCTTAAATATGATCTTTGACACTCCGATTCGATTTACATTAGTAGAAGATGATTTCTATGAATTTTTCGCTGGCCATGCTTATCTAATCAATGATTCGAGTGAATTTGTATTTGATTACGACCTATCCGCACAAGAAGAGATTGACATGTATATTTATTTTGAAGTGCCGAAGAAGTTAAAGGATAACGACAACAAAATCGATCTAAAAATAGATGATTACTACAACTATGAGGGGATATTTATAAACCTAAGGTAAAAGAACTAACCACCTGCTCTTTGATTAGAGAACAGGTGGTTAGTTTATCAATCTATCACTCTAGCTACTTGTCCGTTACACTTTTTACAATGTCCCTTTAAAATGATCATGAAATCTGTAGAATCGACTTCATAATTTACGATCGTTGTCACTCCACATGAAGGACAAAATACGTTATCTTCAAGTTTCTTTCTAACATCACCCGGCATAGCTTCCCATCGCTTCTTGGCTAACTGATCAGTCGGTTTGATTGTCACCATCACCTTTCTATAGAACTATTATAAACACAAAACACTTCTTCTAAAAGGGATTAGCTGTGGATAATCTTATAAAATCATATAAAAGTGTTAGCTCCCCCCTGTGTATATCTTGCTTGATGTGGAAAAGTAGGTGTATAACGTGATAATTATCCACTTTTCACTAATCAGTTTGGTAGGTGTCCGTCACAAGAGGGCTTTGCTAATCCACAACCCTACTTTCAGGAAAAAACAAACTCATATTTTGTCCCAATCCAGAATATTATTTGATACAACCCTTAAAAGAAGGTGACTCCCATGCGTAGACAGAAATCTCCACTCATCCTTATCATCCCATCTATCATTGCCATCATTAGTTTACTTTTTATCCTAATCCCCTCTGAGTCTAAGCAAGCTAGCAACCTTGTAGATGAATTTTATCAAGCAGAACAAAAAGCTGATTTCGCTTCTTCTTGGGAGTTGCTCCATCCAAAGATGCAAGACCGCTTCTCAAAGTCATCTTATATGCAGGATCGAGTTCATACCTTTATGAATCATTTTGGAGCAGATACGTACACATTTTCCACCTCAAGACCAAATAAAATAAAAAACTGGAAAATGACAGAGGAGTCTGAGCCAATAGAAGTATATGAAGTGATCGTGACAAAGAGCTATAATGGAAAATATGGACGCTTTCAATTTGTCCAATATACGTATGTATCTTTAGATAATGAGGAACCCGGAATTCTGTGGGACTATAAGGAATAGACGAGCAAAAAAAACCTACCAACTAGCCTTTTGGCTAACTGGTAGGTTTTACATTACCTTCTTATTTATTAAATAACACCGAAAATGTTAGACCAATCAAAGTGAAAATTCCTGGATTTCTTAAACCTGTATTTGTCATATTGATTACCTCCCGAATGTTCTGCTCTCTTTGATGTCTTAATCTTATCAAGCATTAGACGAGCTGTAAGCAATCGCGTGAAGTAATCTGACAGAAAAGATGCATTTTAGTTATAGGTTTTAAGAAACTGGGTTTATTCATATGAGCGGGTTCGGATAGATGAGAAATCTGAAGGACCTTTTCTCTTGGATTTCAAGCGATTTGGGTCTTCATCACCTTTATGAACGACTTTTCCTCTAGCTTTTCAAAGCGATTTGGGCTTCATCACCTCTATGAACGACTTCTCCTCTACCATTTCAAGCGGTTTGGGCCTTCATTACTCCCGCTGCTGACTTCGTAGGTATCTGGAGGGAAACGATTGAATTTGATAATGCCGTAGACTATGGGAATTGCAGCAACAGAGGTCATGGATATGGAAGCTTTAAAAGAAGTAGGAGTGTCCCCAGAGTATATATCACAACAATTAGAGTTAGATGAAGATACAGGTAATTTTACAGCTGAAAGCATCCGTGATGTGTTTGCAGAATTCGCGAACATTGATTTAACAGATGAAGAAATAAGCCAATTCCAAGAAAATGTCTGGGATAATAACGTCCCTGAAGGCCGCCTTATTCTAGCACACGAAATTGGTTGGGAAGTTGGTAGCATTATCGCTCATCATTACCGTGCCGGAGTGATCGACCGACAAATAAGGGAAGAAAGCGCCACAGGTGGACATACGGGAGAAATGGTTCCAGTCTTCACTGTTGGTGTAGGAGCTGAAAAATTTAATGGTGTACTTGATAATACCGAATTTCCCAGAATGATTGCCGAAATTAGTGGGTTTGAATTTGAACTTCAAGGAAATGAATAACAACTGAAATTCATTCTAATAAGGATAGTCGTCAGCAAATGTTATATCGCTAACACTATCCTTATTTTTGTACAACTTAACTACCATGCAGTCGCTTTTTCACTGTTACGACAAGCCGTTTTTTCCAAGTTAGCCCTGCGATACGAAACGTAAAGCCGATAAATCCACATTCCGTGCTTCACTATATCAGTCAGTTCAAACACTATTGCCTTATTTTCATTGATGCACAAGGTTTTTAGCCGTATCGTGTGTGTAAGAGCTGTCATATTGCGTGACGATATGGGCGATACGGATGAAATTTCCTATTTCTGCATCCAGAGATTACCTCTTAATAGACCGACACAATATATTCCGCGGGAAATACAAGGTACGACAATTTTCCACACGCACATTAAGTAAGCCAAAAATCAACGACCTTCCACCTCTATTTCCAGTCACTTTGGGTCTTCATATCTCCCCACACCTATAAACGGATATGTTAGCCCCGCACAAACTCCTCTTGCAGACGCATAAGTGTGCTCTACAAGCTTCTGAGGCTCTCATCCCCCCCACGAAGTCGCCGTACACCTCCAATAGTTCCTACCAAACAAAAAAACTACTATGCAACTTACCTTCTTGCATAATAGTAGAAGACCTATTATTTCACTACCACCCCTTACTCGTTATGAGCGGATTCCGTTTTCTGACATATTAATATAGCGGCTGCTGCTGGTGGTGATGATGTTGTTGGTGACAAGGCGGAAATCCGTTAATATCTTGAATCATTCTATAATCATAGTGTTTTAATGCGAATTGAGATTGGTACATATATTCCATAATATAGAGTTGCCCATCGTTAGCATCACATAATATACCTGATGTTCCTTGACCGTTTGTAAAAGAAACTCCAATAGGCTGCCCCATTAGGTGTCTAATTTTTTGTTGCCAATTCATGCAAATCCCCCTTTTTGGTACTATATGCAAAAGGGAAAACTAGTTGTCTGTCCGATAGCATTCGCCAAAGTTCGAGTGAGGATAGTGGTCAGCAATTGTAATATTTTTTTTGTATAACTAGGCTGTTCAATTCTCCCTTTAAACACAGTTACTACTCAGGAGACTAGCGCGACATTCTCCTTACCCTTTATTTTGTGACAAATAATAGGCATACTCTAATGGGCGTTGATAAATAAGCGAGACATCTTCGTCATCATGGCTATTGTCCATCATATGATACATACTTTTTTGTATTTTACCATTCACTTCTAATATCCAGAGATGGCCCTTTTTATCAATAGCCATATCAATTCCAACCTCCCCTAACAACCCTATTTTTTCTTCTAATTTTCGTGCTGCTTTTATACATGTTTTATAAATCTCTTGTAAAAAAAAGGATCTTTCAAACGAATCACTAATCAACGTCTCGAGCACTTCTTCCATTTTTAAAATCACTTCACAACAGTTAGTAATAAAGAAGTTATACGGAGCTACTCTGCTAACTCCGTTTGTAACGACCCAATTACCATTTATATCCTTTTGCACTAGAATTCTTAGATCTATAATTTTCCCATCTACTTTTTCCATCTCGATTGCTTTTTGAAAAATGTAGTTCTTCTCCCCAATAAGCTCGTTTAATTTTTGAAACAATACTTTCTTATCGTTAAAGGTGTATCTAGGTAATATCGTATCTTGATATACATTGATCATATAACCTTCAGTTAATTCAACTAAGTAAATTTGTTTGCCAAGTGATCCATAGGATGGCTTTAAAATCAAACGTTTTTCCTTAGTTAACTCTTTCATAAATACCTCTGGCTTATATAACCACGTTTTTGGGATATATTTATCTAGCTCCGTGCTTGATAATGCTTCGCAGACACGCCATTTATTAAAGTATGTTATATGATTAAAACATTTATTTTCACCAATATATTTTTCCAGCCTACGGATCGTTTTTGCTCTCCTTTGATAGCACCGGTTGTAAATTGCATCTGGGAAACGAAACATTTTCGTTTCACATGTATTATCTTTTAAATAGACTCCCTTAATTTTATGTTTGCCCCAGTTAATATCGTTTGGAATAAAACAAAAAAGATCAATCATTAAATCGCCTTTATACCGACTGTATATTTGTAAGATTTTTTTTTGTTGTTTCCTACTAGGGACCATTATTCCGATTAATGGTATATCCCCCATAAGGCACCTCTACTTTATGTTGATTTACAAGAACTGCTTTCATTGTAGTGTATGTCTGGTTTGGAAGCCTGATATAGGCAATCAACCAATTATGGTAAATATCACCAAATAGTATCAATCACCCAGATCATCCATCTTTTCTCTTCATTTACTATAATACATTTTTGAAAAAGGGTGATAATTAATGGGGAAACGAACACTTGATACATTTGATTATATTGTCATTGGGGCGGGGACTGCGGGAGGGGTGATTGCTAAAGAATTATCTGATGACAATCAAACTTCAGTGCTAGTACTTGAAGCAGGAACGAATATGGTGGATGAGTTAAGTAGTCCTGATGCGTTTGAAGCTCTTACTTTAAGTACTGATAATAGGTATTCATTTAATACTCTATCAAGGTTAGAGCCAAAAATTGGGCGTCAACTTAGATTAACAGGTGGTAGAGCAATTGGGGGAAGCTCCGAACATAATGCTATGTATGCAGTACGAGGAAGCCGTCATCTTTATGATGAGTGGGCTGATCTCCTCGAAGCTCCTCAGTGGAATTACGAAAATATTCGATCCTTATTTATACAAAATGAAACTTACACAGGAAATACACAAAGTCCAGAAGAACGGGGAACAAATGGTCCAATTTTTATTAGACAACAAATGATTCCGGAAAATGGACTTATTCATGTTTTAACTGAAGCAACTTCGGATGTTTTGGATATTCCTATTGTTCAAGACTATAATACGGGCATAGGAGATTGTACGTTTTTCAAAGGACAATTTCTTCAAAGAGATGTAAATGGATTTGTCCGTTCCTCTACGGCAACTGGTTACTTAAATGAAACGATTGTTACACAAGGGAATGAATTCCACCCTGATGGAATTGGAGTTGGGGAGAGAAAACTGTTTATCTTTGCTAAATCAACAGTGAATAGAGTATTATTTAAACAAAAAAACGGGGTTCATACTGCTGTTGGCGTTGAATATGTTCGAAACGGGGTTTCCCAACGAAGTTTTGCTAAAAAAGGTGTTATTATCTCTGCAGGTAACTTTTCCTCAGTTATTTTACAACGTTCCGGAATAGGCAGACCGGAAGACTTAGCTCGAGCAGGTATTAAAACATTGGTAAACAGTCCAAATGTGGGCCACAATTTCCAAACTCATTATTTTGTAGGGATGGGAATAGAGGTTGAAACGAGCAGGCTTCTACAATTATTGGCTTTTGACCCTGTTGCATTAGGTGCTTTTAAGAGTGATCAGGAATCAAGTCGCCGCCTTCAATTGTTAGGGTTCCCACTACCACTCTTTGTGCCAATTCGAGAAGTAATGAAAAATAATTGGCACTTTGATCGTGAGAAGGAAAGCAACATTATGAGTGTTGGAATTTCTGACCTTAACCCACGAAGCAGAGGGACAATGACGGTTGCGCACAGTGACCCGGAAGCTTATCCATCTATTAGTTTTAATCCGTTAGAAAACCCTGATGACTTAAATTATATCGTCAATCAATATATTGAGACTTTTTATATCATAATGAGGGCTCGAGAGCTTGATCCAGATGGGATATATAAGGTTGTCTTCCCCGATGAGAGTATCTTCAATTTAACGGATGAAGAAGAAAAAAGACGTCTGCTTGCTGATCATGCATTGGCTTCTTATGAGAATTACGAACATTTTGGCGGGCAATGTAAAATGGGAGTAGATATTGGAGATGGGGTTGTTGATGAGTTCTTAAACGTTTTTGGTACCAAAAATCTTAAAGTTGCTGATCTTTCCATTTCTCCTATTTTACCGGATGGTAATACGGCTATCCCTGCGCAAATGATAGGTTTAAACGCAGTACGATTTATTCGGGAAGGTAACTGACAAGTAGATTCGCTTTGACCTTCTGGTACAAGATGAAAAGATTAATAACGATATCCCAATTCATTATTGGAATTATAGTCTAATAAACCAATTGATTAGATTCTCTATTATTAATACAGACCCAAGAGACAAACCGCTGTCTTTTGGGTCTGTCGTTTTTTTACATCCGATCATTAAGCAAAAAGCGGACTAATAAAACTAAATTACCGCCCTGATTAAAGAGGATCATCTTGACGAGTTTTTGGTTCTGCCTGAGTGGGCGTCATCCCGTAAGTCATATCACCTTCTTTACCCAATTACCAAACCTTACCCAAACCAAACCCTCACCTGAACAAGATCCTGCACCGTTCCATCCTTCGCACTCCTCGTATACACTTGTAATACTCCTCCACTAGTCGTTGGCTCTCTATCAAATGGAATGTTATCTCGGAAGCGTCCATAAGAAGGTGCTCCATATTCTGCTGTTGTGAACGTTTCTTCAGTAACAACAACTTCATTATCATCAACCACCCGATAAAGGACATTGGCTTCAAAGGCTCGCGCATATCCGGAAATAAGCTGAGTATCGCGAATAACAGACCCTGGGAATGGCTGCGTGACTACGATGTTCTGTGACATCGGAAGAGGAATGATAAGTCTCATTCCAGTGTAAAGTACATCTGGTGAGATCGTAAGCCGCCCGGTATTTGCCTCGATGATAGTCTGGATTGACATCCCTAATCTTTCTGATATCGAGGCGAGGGAATCTCCAGTTTCCACTTCGTAAATTACCGCAGGCACTTGAATTTGTTGATAAGGGAAAATAAAGTTTGGATTTTGTATCGTGATATTAATTCCAACTAAAAGCTCTGGATCACTAGAAAACCGCTGTGAGATCGCTCCAATTGTATCGCCTTGTTGAATGACGTAAAGAGTGCCCGTTTCATTTGAAATCACCTTTGGGATGACGAGCATCTGCTTAGGATAGATCACATATGGATCTACAAAAGGAGGATACAAAGCATTGGCCCGAGCAATGGCATCCACTGTACTTTCATATTGAACAGAAAGTCGGTAAACGGTATCACCAGGTTGAACCGTATGAATAATATGAGTTCCGAACATAATGGTCATGATTCCCTCTCCTTTTTGGTTTGCTCCTTATAACTATGATGGAAAACGGAGAGGATATTCCTTTTGGGGACAGGATAGGCTCCTCCCTTTCGATTTAACCGGATACAAATCAATTAATTGAAACCATTTTGTTTATATAAGTAAATAGAGCAAAAGCGGATATGCTTTTGCTCTTTGTTATAGCTATTTTGTTTCAACCTACCTATTCGCTATAATTTACAACTGCGCCACACGCTCTCTTTTCTTCTTTCTCGGCATATCCGGCATCTCATTCACTGAAACAACTTCATCATTTTTCTTCTCTGGCTTCTTCCAATACTGCTCATTGCCAGGCAAATCATCAAACCATGCTGCATCATCAGGACAGTCAAGAACCATAAACTTTCCATACTCGTCATCACGTGACTGATGATATTTCAAGTAAGCTTTTCCATCTTCAATAGCTAAAATTTCAATCTTTCCACTCGTATGACTCATCGAAAGCCGTACTCGCTTCCCTAATCCTGAAGTTTTCGCTTTCGCCTTCTCAACAATGTCATAAAGCTCTTTCAATGTAAGAACGAAATCATTATTCCCAGCAACTGGACGATTCACAAAGAAATAGTAAGGTGTAACGCCAGCCCATGACAATTTATCCAGTAGTTCTGCTAACACTTCTGGATCATCATTAATTCCTTTTAAAACAGGTGTCTGATTGACGACAATCGCACCAGCATCATGCAGAGCTTGGAATCCTCTTTTGGCTTCTTCTGTAATTTCAACAGGATGGTTAATATGTGCCATCACATAAATCCGTTTTTCCGCTGTTGAGTACTCACGAATTAATTTGAGCAATTCCTCATCTTCGTAAATTCGCATAGGGTTAAAAACAGGCATTTTCGAGCCTAAGCGAATAATTTTCACATGATCAATCGCACGCAGACGCTCAATAATCATTCTAAGTTTCTTCGTAGCTAAAATGAGAGAGTCCCCACCCGTCAATAGAACATTATTAATTTCTGGGTGCTCTTCAATGTATTTCAAACCAGGCTCGACGTCACTCATCGCTTCCTTAACATCGTTTCGGAACAAGCGCTTTCGAAAGCAATAACGACAATAGGCTCCACACACCTCTGACACAATCAGCAAAGCCGTTGTCGCATATTTATGTTGGCAACCAGGGACGGAATAATTCGTATCCTCATCTGATGCATCCCAACGACCATATTCCTCTAGTTCCCCTTCATTCGGAATCACTAGCTTACGAATCGGATCGTTCGGATTGCTCCAGTCAATTAAACTTAAATAATAATCGTTTACACGAAACACGTACTTTTCTGTAATCTTCTTTAGTTTTGCCTTTTCCTCTTCTGGTATCTCTTTAATTTTATCAAGATTCATATAATATTTTGGTTGTGCCATAGTACCCTCCTCTGAATAAATCAACGTATGTAGATTCTTACTTCAAGCATCAAGCAACCCGCTTTAGTAGATTCTTAGGTGAGATATTCTGTTGAGCATGCTCACAAAGTAAATAAATCCATATATTATCCATTTAATCGTAACATATGCCTGTGCCTCCGGCTAATAAGGAAATCGCCCACTTCAGGATACAAGCGCACCTTATCGCCACTACGCTCACCTTACAGTCTCCTATCTCCGATTTCCTAGCCGGGACATAGGGACAGGAGGGACATAGGGACAGGTCCCTTGTTCCGAGTTATATATCGTCCGGCAATACGATATAAAAGAACCTATAAGGCTTCATTTCTTACATTGCGATATACCGGATACCATTTCATTAGCCCCGTGTTGTTACACAAGATCTTTAGCTATATTAATTTAGGGACTTGTCCGTATCGGGTATCGCTATGGGCGATATACATGAATTTTACCGTTTCGACGACTAACGATTTAATAAACCGTCAGCAGAAGATATACTATATTCCTCGGGAAATACAAGGTACGACAAATTTCCACACACATAAAAAAGGAGAAAGCAGGTAGTTTTTCACTATCCACTCTCACTTTGTTCTATCAATTCCATTCTCATAAGCAAAACTAAGCTGCATCCGTAGACTAACTGACTCGAATGTCCTCTTCTCCCTGTTTGGGAACTGATCCCTATGGTTTTCGAAATAAAGAGAAAATCCAATCCCACTTGTCCTTATTAGGCTTTTGTATCACTTCTTCTAAACGTTTATTAAACTCGTTTTGTGTACGCCACTCTTTTTTCTGTTCTTCCCTTAAGTTTTGTAACTGTTGTTGTAAGAATTCGCTTTTTTGTTTTTCTTGTTGTAGCAATGTTTCGTAATGGATCCTTTGTTGTTCCGTTAATTTTTCAATTTTAGCATGAGTTTTTTGAGCTGAATTTCCAATCGTGGAACTGATCACATGATGATCTTGCTGGAGGCGTGAAACCGTTGTTTTAAGCTGAGACATACTTTCTGTCAATTCAGCATTCATTTCACGTGTAGCTGCAAGCTCATTGGATAAAAACAGTAAGATCTCTTTTAATTGATTGGGATCGCGAGGTAAGTTTTCGTATGTATCGGCTATCGCTATGTCTGTTTGGTTGAATCCTTTTAATCTTTCTTGTTGTTGATACACTAGATCTTTAGCTGTATCATCTAGGGGCTTGTCCGTATCGCGTAGCGCTATAAGCGATTCTATATCGGATTTAACAAAGATACGCCGGTCGCCATCTTTTAAAAACTCATATCCATTCCGCTCTAAGATTTGGCCATACTTTCGAACAGTGGGGGTTGCTATCCCTGCTTCCTCTGCTACTTCCTTGGTAGAGAAAGATCGTTCATTCGGTTGTATATCATGTCGCATATCGAACCTCCTTTCTATTAAATATGAAGGTTCTTTGGTAAATTTGCAAGGTTATATCGCCCTGCGATACGCCATAAAAAAACGAGGTAAAAAGTCCCTATCTTTCTAGAATTTTATATGTACCGGGTGTGGAAAACTCTGGTTCATGTAATCTTTCATTTTGTAGATATACAATAAACTGTTTCAGGACTTGTCCATATCGCGTAGCGCTATAAGCATTCTTCAATTCTATACTGAGCTGTCGATAAATGTACAACATCTTCGTTCGTATCATTTCCTTCGTACTGTACAGCCGTGACTTCGTACTCTGCAGCTTCCAACATTCAAGCATATAGATCCAATGTTGACTGCACCATTATGCCGCCTTGTATTGCCTTAACAAACATCTCATTTAAATAAAAGAACACTTCTTTGTCTTTATCAGGAATATTGCCGTGTGGAGAGGTTGTCCCTTCATGCGCTCTGCTGACAGGCTGCTTCATTCCATCATTGCTCCTATGTCAATGCAAGCGTGTACTGCCTTGCAACTCCTGGCTCGCTATTTCTTTTCTACGTGATTGATTGGGCATGCAGTCGCTCTTCGATGTATCTCATGTCGTGGTACGAAGAAAAAGGGTTCGGACTCACTTCTTTTCTTCTACAAGAAAGGCATGATGCTTTTCTTAGAAGCACTCTGTGAAGCTTATGAAAAAAGACGTTCGTCTCACAGGGGGACACGATGTTTTTTCAGAGATGTATAATCACGTTGTAACCATCGGCCCATTCGAGGAAGATGTGTGTATTATTAAATTAGCATTTATAAAAATGCTGCTACTTCAAGCCCATTACTATAATGCAGTTATTCTATATCGCTCCTATTTTTATGCAGAGCGTGCCCTGCCTGGCAACGTCCTGGCTCGCCATTTCTCTTCTACGGGGATGATTGGCATGATGTTCTTTCTTCGACGTTTCTCACGTCGTGTTACGAAGAGAAACAGCTCGGACTCACTTCTTTTCTTCTACAAGGAAGGCATGATGCTTTTCTTAGAAGCACTCTATGAAGCTTACGAAAAAAAGACGTTCGTCTCACAGGGGGATACGATGTTTTTTCAGAGAAGCGTATCACGTTGTAACCATCGGCTTTATTCAAAGAAGATGTTGCTCCTTCAGGCGTATTACTATTATGCAGCGTATCCGGCTCTCCTATTTCCATGCGCAGCGTACCCTGCCTGGCAACGTCCTGGCTCACCCTTTCTCTTCTACGGGGATGATTGGGCATGCAGTTGTTCTTCGAAGTAATTCACGTTGTATTACGAAGAGAAAGGGTTCGTCTCACAGGGGGACACGATGTTTTTCAGAGATGTATACTCACGTTGTAACCATCGGCTCATTCGAGGAAGATGCTGTTCCTCCGGAACAGAGCTCTTCAGCGCCTTCTGCATTCTGTTTATGCATACTAAAAAAGACAATCCATTGGATTGTCTTTTATCTGCCTGGCAACGTCCTACTCTCACAGGGGGAAGCCCCCAACTACCATCGGCGCTGAAGAGCTTAACGACCGTGTTCG
>NZ_JAWRVK010000045.1:0-35080 GCF_036663575.1 Halalkalibacter flavus | reverse complement strand
ATTCATTTAAAGGGTTCTTGTTAATCCGGATCAACTGGAAATCTCTAAATGAGAGCTCTTAAAGATATAATACGAGGGGGGATATTATGAATAAGAACAAAGTTTTATTCTGCTTTATGCTAGCAATGATCCTGCTCATTGTTACAGCATGTGGTGAGGCTTCTTCAACTGATGAACAGCCTGAAGAAACTGCAACGGAAGAATCAACTGAGGGTACAGAAGTTGATTCGAACGGTGACGAAGAAGAAGTTACTGAAGAAGCAACTTCTTCTACTTATGAAGTTTGGGTAGCAGACCAAGGAACAAACGAAATACATATAATTGATAGTGCTACCCATGAAATCATTGAAACAATCGATTTTAATGATGTTGGTGATAAACCGCATATGTTGGTATTCGATGATGAAGGCGATTATGCCTATGTAGCAAATATGGGATCAGGAACTGTTTCTGTTATTCGAGCAGAAGACCGTGAAGTCCTAACTACTCTTGAAACTGGTGAAGGAGCTCATGCTGCAATTCCTAGCCCTGATGGAGAACGTGTCTTGGTAGCAAATGTACCAGCTCGCTCACTTTCAGATATCTCAGTAGATAAAGAAAATGAAGAATTTGTAGTAGAAAGAGAATTAGATTTAAGTGCTGTTGAAGCTCTACAGAATGAAGAGGAGTTTCCTAATCAGAATCCAATTTGCTTGGCATTCACAGCTGATGGTAAGAAAGCTTATGTTACTCTTGGCGGCGGCGGATTAGTCGTAGTTGATGTTGATGAGTTAGACGTTATTCAATCGTTTGGCAAATCGCAAGTAGGAGCTCATGGTTGTGGAACAATCCTTTCACCCGATGGTAAGTATATGTTCGCTAACTCCGGTTCAACAGAACTTGCTGAATACTATGTTTTTGACACAGAAACGGATGAATTAATATTCACTGGAGAAACTGGCGGAATTGACGCTCATGGAGTTCGTATTACCAAAGACGGAAAACACCTTTGGATGGTTAATCGAATCACTGACGACGCTGCAATAATTGATGTTGAGACATTTGAAGTAGTTGATACAGTCAACTTTGTTGGAGATGCTCCAGATTTAGTAACATTCTCTCCTGATGGTTTATTATTTTATGTAACACTCCGTGGACCTGAGCCAGCTACAGGAACACATGATATGGCCGGTGAGACACCTGGGGTTTCCATTATTGATGTTGAAACAAAAACAAAAATTGACCTTATTGAATTAACCGGTGATCCACACGGAATTGACTTACGTATATTAAATAAATAACGAAAAGTATGGGCTGTATTAAAAGCCAGTATTGGGTTATGCCAAAATCATTTCTTTTGCTTTTGGCATAACCCCTTTTACTTTGTTTCCTAAACTTACCTCTCCTTTCACTTAGTTATTTGGAAAGACTAACCGTAAAGGAGGGAAAGTTATGACTAATCCATATTTATGCCCAAACTGCAAAACAAATCGTTCGCGCTTTAATTTAATTCAACAAGTTGCGACACCTGTAAAAATGGACGCAAAGAGTGGCGATATTATTGAACAATATGATAACAATAATGCAGGACCATTGCACATGACTTACCGCGGTCCTGAATTACGGGTTCAATGTGCGACCTGTGGTTTGATTGAGGAAGAAAGAATGTTTGTAAAAAGAGCACAACAACAACAATAGGAGCCAACTTGTGGCTCCTATTACTTTAATCAAATATTGATAACGCTTGCTTTCCTAATAGAAAGCTTCCTATCGCGTAAGCTTCTGCTTGGTCTCTCACCTTCATCGATCTCGTTGTTGTTCCCTCATAAACATATAGTTGAAACGGTTTATATGTCGGCTCCTCTTCAAATGCTGTTCGTAAAAATCTCGACGTTTGATTAAGACCATGATTGCCACGATACATCACTTCATAGAAAGATATGAATCCGTGCATCACACCATTATAACGAATTGTTTGTACTGGAACACCATGCTCTGCAAGGCGCTTCGCATAAGCTTCCCCTTCATCACGAAGAGGATCAAATTCTGCCGTAATGACTATAGCAGGTGGTAAATTGTAGAGATCTTCTGCATCTAACGGTGAAGTGTAAGCATGAATCCATAAAGACTCATCTGGTGTATACGTATCACGTGCCCGTAGCATCACACTTCTAGAAAGCAAGTAATATCCACTATCATAAGTCGTTCTAGAGTCAAATTCAATGTCTTGAAAAGTGGTTAGTGGATAGAGAAGAGCTTGTGCTTTTATGTCAGGTCCATTCCGGTCTCTTGCCATAAGGGAAACAACCGTTGCAATGTTTCCTCCTGCACTATCACCAGCTACGGCAATGTTTGCAGGGTCACCACCAAGTTCTTCTGCATATTGATGTGCCCATACAAGAGCATCGTAGCTATCCTCTATAGCTGTAGGGAAAGGATACTTAGGCGCTACACGATAACCTACAGCAATGACAATGCTATTCGTTCTCGATGCTAGCGCACGAACAATATTATCATGGGTATGAATACTCCCGTATCCTTCCATAAAGGCGCCACCGTGGTAATACATGATAATAGGATGAGGACCTTCTTCAATTGGCCGATACATCTTGCCTTCGACTGTTGTTCCATCAGTAACTGGAATCTCGATCATTTCATTCGTAAATCTAGGTGTCCCGCTACTAGATAGAAACCTTGGTGCTCTCATATCTGGTGTAACAAGGTTATGATGAACAGCATGAAGCAAAACAGCTGTTTTTGGAGGTACTTTTCCTGCTTCTGTATGTGACCAATAATGAACAAAAAGGATAACAAAAAGGGAGCTAACTACAAACCCTAGTGACGCGACCATCATCCATATGCCTAATTTCTCAATTACTATTTTCACAGCGTCACCCCCTAAAAATCAGACTATTTCTATACTTTTATTATATCAGAAAAAGGTTTTTACGATAAGACATTATCACAATTTTTTATATATTTTTACATATTTTACGTAAGTTTTTTTAGAATGTGATAATTAAGCTTGTTTTCAGTTTGTCATAAAAAATTAACCAGATAGTAAGCATCTGGTTAATTTTTTTATGGAAGCGTTACTCCCAGTGCGATTTGATAAATTCATTACGACCTGATTTTCTCCGATCTTCTTTATATTCATTTGGGCTTTTTTTATAAAAATATTGATGCTTCTCTTCTGCAGCATAAAAAGTCGAAGCTTCTAAAATCTCTGTTACAATAGGTTTTGCAAAACGTTTACTATTCTCCATTTCTTCTTTTGAATTTATGGCCTTTTCCTTTTGACTTTGATTATGATAAAAGATAGCCGTCCGGTATTGCGGTCCTCGATCATGAAATTGACCATCAGGGTCAGTAGGATCTATTTGTGGCCAATAAAGAGATAGCAATTTCTCGTAGGAGAAGCGTTTCGAATCATATGTAATTTGAACCACTTCGTAGTGTCCACTCTGTCCAGATTTGACTTGTTCATATGTAGGTTGGTCAACATGGCCTCCCATAAATCCTGATTCCACTTTTATGATACCAGGTAATTCATCAAATGGTTGTACCATGCACCAAAAGCAGCCCCCTGCAAATGTTGCCTTCTCATACGTTAATTCACTCATACTATTCCCCTTCTTTTTTATTATTATTGGTAATTTTATTATTCAATTGGTGCTTTTTCTTTTCTTTAGCTTCAGCTACTACACAGGTAAGCTATTCGCAATATATAGCTCCTTTCTGTACTTTTTCCTTCCTTTTTGAATTGCATTCGGTAGATTCAATTTAATCTTTCATTATTAGGCAGAAGACTAAACAATGTGCGGGCACCTGCATAGGATAACAGTGGATTTTAAAGTTAAAGGAGGACATTTTTCATGCATTATCAAAACGTTACCCCTCAGTCTACAGAGAATAACCGTCCACAAATGGTAGCAGGTGTAGATCCTTTCATGATTCAAACGTTCCAATCTCTATTACGTACGAATGTCGTTATTCAAACAACAGAAGGACTTGTTCGCGGAGTTGTGGCTGATGTAAAGGCAGACCATGTTGTCATTGATGTGAAAAATTGCCCATTTTTTGTTCGGATCCAGCAAATTGTATGGGTAAAGCCTTCTATTTATAGGGACGAAGAATAATCATTAACACAATGAAGCCAATACTATATAGTCAAACTACTAGAGCAGTTATTGTATGCATATACAATAAGGTGTCCAAAAAGGTCATGTGGACCTTTTGGACACCTTCAAAATCAATGGACATGCTATCCTCTTTTATATGTGAGTT
The DNA here is from genome assembly GCF_036663575.1 of Halalkalibacter flavus. Classification (NCBI taxonomy): domain Bacteria; kingdom Bacillati; phylum Bacillota; class Bacilli; order Caryophanales; family Bacillaceae; genus Halalkalibacter; species Halalkalibacter flavus. Next base: position 30,814 of record NZ_JAWRVK010000045.1, on the reverse strand, counting down.
TATTCTTGTACCTCATATACAAAGTCGATCTCTTCATTCTTCCGGCTATATTTCACCTTCAAATCATGACCTTTAAAATACCAAAGATCCTCTTCCTCAATAAAAAAGGTGATTCCATCAACTTCTTCTTTTGCACCAATGACAGAAGGTGTTTCTTGATTGATCCCTAATGAAAACCCACTTTGAATGGACCCACACCCTCCATACCTTGCAAAAAACCGTACATATTCCCCTTCACCTTTTAAATTAAGCTCTTCTTTAAACCATTGCAATGCCGGTTTTGTAATTTGAATATTCATTTACGTCACTCCCTATTTACACACCATACTTCTTCTTACACATCATATCAATATATTTCATGCCTTGTCTACGAAAGACCTCTTTAGCTATTTACCTTCATAAAAAAAAGTTTCTCTCTGTCAACTTTTTTATAAGTGTGCATAATATATAATAAAAGGAGGAATGAAAATGAGTATAACGAAACGCACATTGTATTATGCTCATTTGTTTAATAAAATGGGTCTGCTTACAGAAGAACAGAGAAAGCAGTTGGAGAAATCCTTACAAAAAAAACAAGGGGGCTAGCCCCGTAGCAATGTGCAGAGTCGCTGCATCTTTTAAAAACCCCGTACTCTTAGGAAGAGTTGCGAACGGCCTTTGCCATTTCTGTTCTTGGCTTCCTGAGACGGTTTCCCTTATTTCTAATTACGTTCCACTAATTCATCTAATCTTTCTACGAGCTAAACAATTTCCGGCTTACTAATTTGGGTATTCTTCCTATTTGGAACATAACTATCTCCAACTCATTTGTACCACTTTCTAATAAAATACCTTGCTTATTATTATGAATCATTGAATACAACCCCCATATACCCACTTCTCCTACGAGAACCAAGACTAATTACCTATAGTTTATAAGAAGAACCGTCTTGTCGCAAGATAAATTTAGTATGAAATCCTTACAATAAGAAAAAGACTCGAACGATAGCCAATTAAAATCGGCTGCTTCATTCGAGTCTTTTGTTTTGGGGTCTACACGTTAACAGTTACGTCACTTTCTTCTCTTAAATTAGAAAGAAGCTTTTCCATTTGCAACTGTTGTTCAATTTCTCCACGCACCTCATCTAAACTTGGAAGTTCTGCTTCTTCTGTTTCCGGCATAGCTGCAATAGCTTCATCATAGAAGGCTTGAATCTCTTCTTCAGAAACTTCAATTTCTGCAACCTTTTGCTCTACGTACTTATTGCTCTTTACGTTTTCAGCAACATCAGAACGAAGCTCTTCCATATCGACACCCTGTGCTTCTAATAGTTCTTGGAGCTGTTCCTCAGATTCAAGTCCAAACTGTGCCATCAAGTCTGTTACACCCATGTCAATTTCTTCTTCTGTTGCTTCAATTCCTTCCTCATTTGCAGCATGAGTAACTAGAATAGAGTTAATAATTCTATCTAGCACTTGATCTTTCACTTGGTCTAAATAGGCAGCGCCTTCCTCACTGTCAACATCAATTCCTTGCATAGCAAGTTGCATCGCTTCTTGCTCTAACGTAGAGACATAAATCTCTCTGTCTACCTCTTCCCCATTTACAATTGCAATTACATCAGGGATGTCCGATGTATCAATAAATGAATCCATTTCTTGTTCGCCTTCAGCTGGCTCTTCAGAAGCAACTGGCTCCTCTGGTGCAGCTTCCTCATCTCCTCCACAGGCAGCTAGTCCAAATGCTAGTGCACAAATACCAATTCCTCTTACAAATTTTTTCAATTCAATCAAACTCCTTCCTCATCTCGAAAACCTTTGGTTATTGTAACATAAAAATAATTCAATTTCAGTGTGAGCACTTCTAATTACCTATTGTCATCAACAAAATCGAAGGCAATTATGAGAACTTATGAAATAGATAAGCACATTCACACTTGTTAGAACAAGGTCCGTCTATTACATCACCATGTTATTTGAAAAACTATGTAAAAAAACTATACCTAAAGACCGACCTAAAAAACGAACTGTATGTGCACTAAAAGAAGAGGGCCCGTGCGGCACCTCTCCCATCATTAACAACAATCTTGGCCGCCGCCAAGCATAACAAGACCAGCTCCACTTTCTGATTCTTGATAGTCAAGAGTCAAGTCTGCTACTTGTTGTACTATGTCTTTTTCAAAAGCTACATTTATTCCATTGATCACTTCTTGTTGATCCGATTCTGCTGGTTCATCCAGAGCCAGCCCTAATTTAGGGCCTCCTCAACCCATGCCAGCAAAAACAACACGAACTGTATTTAATCCATGTTCATTCATTGTTTCTACAAGAAAATCCTTTGCTCGATCTGTAATTTTCACCTTTGTTTCACCTCATTTCTACTTAAGATTAAGTATACTAAAAGCTTGTAAGAAAATCATACAATTCGAGTTATTAATTGCTCAAAGTTACCTCTTACAAATTTTTGAACTTGAGAAGCCGAATAATGTTTTATTAATTCCTCTATTAAGTTTCCATATACCCCGCTATGCTCTAATTCGATTACTTTGTTACTAATTCCGTCAAAATCAGAGCCAAACCCAATATAATTTTCTGCACCCAGACTGCACATATGATCTACATGCAGCAAAAGGTCCTTAATTGTTGCATGTTCATTGCTAGTTACAAATTCTGGACAAAACACGAGACCAATGTATCCTTGTTTATGTACGAGTGCTTGAATTTGTTCATCATATAAATTTCTTGGATGATCACAAATATAACGAGCATTAGAATGAGAGGCAACCGGATATTTTGCTAAATCCATCACATCCCAAAAGCCATTAATACTTAAATGAGAAACATCGGTCAGCACTTTGTTTGCATTATTCAAACATACAAGTTCTTTCCCCAAAGTAGAGAGACCTGCTCCACGAGGTTCACCTACACCATCAGCACAAAGATTCGCTTGATTCCATGTTAATCCTACTGATAGAACACCTAATTGATATAGGATAGAAAGCTTTGTTAAGTCGTCACCAATTGCATCTACACCTTCGAGTGTCAAGATTGCTCCAATTTCATCTTCTTTTAATGAGAATAAATCTGACCATTCTTTGATATGACGTATACTAGAACTAGATTTCAAAACCTTTTCATAAAAGATTTCTATTTGCTCCATTACAACCTGGAACTTCTGATCTTGTTTAATAAACGGCTCAACAAATATAGCATATAGTTGAACATGGACATTGCCTGCTTTTAGCCTTTCGACATTTGCATCAATATCAACATCAGTCAAGTAATTGCGCTCTGGACGCTCCCACAATTTTAACAACGCGTCACAATGAGTATCAATAATTCTTATTCTCATGTAATCCCTCCTTTAATTATTCTGCCTGCACCATTACTTTTTTCTCTCATATATATATACTAATAATTGCTTAAGAAGGGGTGACAAAAGATGTCAGATCAACAACCTTGGTCAAAAAAGCTTCCTCAAAACTACCAAGATATTTTAAAGACTATAGATGGCTTTTTTCAAAATACGATGCAGCACATTAATGATAATCCGTTATTTTTACCACCTATACCTACCACTGTTTTCGAATCGAATGATTCTTTAATCATTGAAGCTGAACTTCCTGGTGTTAGCAAAAGTCAAATTAACCTAGATATTTACCGCCAAGCAGTCAGAATTCAGGTCACACAGGACGAACGCTCTGAATATACTGATGATAAAAGTGGAATAACAGAGCGAGTCAACCAAACACAAACGAGACAGCGAGTCATTCCTGTGCCTTTTTTCATTAATGAACAAGAGGTTAAAGCCACTTATAAAAATGGTCTATTACAAATCATTATTCCTAACAAACGTAAACAAATACCAATTGAATAAGGAGGTTGATTAGGAATGTTTCAACCTAATCAAAATCATCAGCGTCCAATGGGGCAAAGGCCACCACAATTTCACAATCCATCACAATATCAACAGCCATTCTCTCCGTTTGGCCAACAGCCATTTCATCACCATCCACCACATCAGATGAATGGATTTATACAACCAATGCAGCAAGGTCCGGGCCGACCGAGACCACCGTTTCCACCTGGTATGGGAATGGGCAAACACCCTGGCTATAAACCAAATAAGCCGTCTTTCTTCAAATCAGCATTTACGAATGAAAGCGGGAACTTTGATATGGGCAAAACGGTAAGCACCGTTGACCAAGTTGTCAAAACAGTTCATCAAGCTTCACCTATAGTCAAGACAATTGGAAGCCTCTTTGCTAAGAAATGAGTTACAACGTTTTTAGTTGCAAAGCATAAGCTAGCGTTTGATTAGCATTAATCATTTTAAGTCCTTGCGAAGGGACGTAATCGATTTTTACAAATGCTCCAATTTCTTCAATTGTTTTGTCATCGTATACAAAAGTGAATCCTTCTATCTCCTTTTGTGAATCAGTAAGCCTCGACTCATCCAGAGTGAGGTCGTACGCAACCATCGTACTTCACTCAAACGTATCATAGGCTCTAACACGAATGGCTTTTTCATGAACATCCGTATTATTAAAAAAATCAATTGCGCGTTCCGTTAGAATAATATTCAAACTAACTCATCCTTTCATTTTTTATTATGAGGTGTCTTATTAAAAAGACACCTCTTTTGAATGATTGGAACTTGCTTTTTTTTGAAAAATAACAAGACCGAACGAACCAATAAAAGCACTCCCTGCACCAATTAAATAAAGTGTCGTTATTGAAGTGGCTTCAATAACGAAACCTCCAAACAAAGAACCAATAATTCCCGCAAGTCCAAAGATAACGGTAATAAAGAGGACATGACCTGTTGCTAGCAAATGTTCTGGTATTAATTTATTTATGATTTGAAACGCAGCAATATAAAATACGGCAAACGTTAATCCATGGGACAATTGGATTGGGAGAATCCACCATGGGTTTTCAACGAATGCCATCAATATCCAACGTGTACCGTAAAGAACACCTGCAAGAATGACAAACGTTAATGGAGACCATTTTCTATACCAATAAGCAGTTGTAGCAAATATTAGTGCTTCAGCTGTGACACCGACAAACCATGCCCAGCCAATCATAGCTTCAGGTCCGCCAAGTTCTACTATATAAAGTCCAAGATAAATGTCGTTCGCTCGATGTGACACAGAGATGAAAAATGCTAATAGCAAGAACAAAAAGAGCGAAGGATTTGTTGTTAATTTTACAGCATCTAATACGGTTACAGGTTTATTTGTTCCTGGCACATCTTTAATAGAGAAAGCTACAGCTAATGCAGTTAAAGCCATGAATAACATTGGTAACATTATTTTTTCGACACCTATCCATGTTAACACATAGCCAACAACAAGCGAAGTAATCGCAAATCCTAACGACCCCCATAACCGAATTCGTCCAAAGCTAACTTTTTTCTGAACCGATGTCTTTTGAGCAAGGGAATCACCCAATGCAGTAGTTGGTGATACAAAGAAAAACAAGATAAACATCATGACTAAATATCCTGCATACGTGTTCACAAACATAAACGTAATCGCAGTTACACTTAGCCCAATTAAGGCAATTAATATCATCTTCTTAATACTCTTATACTTATCACTTAAATATCCCCACATAGGTTGTGCAATAATCGTTGCACATGGGCCTATTGCCATTAGTAAACCAACCTGTGAACCTGTAAGCCCTTGCGATTTAAAGAATACTGGGATATAGCCATTAATAATTGTAATCGTTGAGTGAGCAAAAAAGAGATAAGCCATTAAACGGTAAACCGAACGGTGATTCATACGCGCCCTCCTAAACAATGATACACCTATAGTTTCATAGAATTCATATGATGATCATTGACAATAATAAAGTCTGACCTAGTTGTGAATTCCAACTAAATCAGACTAACTCTTAAAGTAATCCTTCTTGTTCAAATAAATACGTATATGGAATATCTAGAAATAAAAATAAGTTATCAGTAATCGGATATGAGTATGTACGAATTCTCTCATCACGCTCAATATCCGTATATAGATCTGATAAAAAGCCTCTTTTTTCAATATTCATCCGAACAATATTTTCAAGAAAGTAAGGTCGCCAGCTCCAGTTTTTAAAACGCCCTTCTTCAATTAAAACCCACTTGTTTTCATTATTTTTTTCTGCATTAGACGACTGTTGGAACCCTTCTGCATCACACACATAAATACGGAATGCATAGCGATCACAATCATTTGCCACTTTCGTGATCATTTCATCATACGTATCATCGGGACTGATGGTTTTCATCGTCTGTTTCAATTGCATCGTTAACTCATTTGTTAAAGTAAACTGTGATTGCATCTTTTTGCGTTCATAAACAATAAAATGTTGAAATTCCTTTTGCATTTTCTCTCTGCAACAATCAGGTTCAATAAATGTAGCGTTTGGTGATCTCAAATAGTATCCTTGATAATAACGACCACCATTGCGCCATGAATAATTGAGTTGATTAAAATTCGAAATTCCCTCAAAGAGCAACGTTGCACCTATTTTTCTAGAAAGCATGGAAAGCGATTGATGAACTTCAGAATACAAATGAGGGAATTCTTCATCTTCCATAAATGCCACATCGACCTTAATAATGTTCGGTTTTAACATAGCAATTAGATCCAAGTTGCTGCCATTATGACCGACGTCATCGAGAGCAAGCCTAAATCCAAAACTTTGAATATAATAAAAAAAATGCTTATTGTCATAGAAATACTCAGCAACGTCATCTTCTTTTAACTCCAAGACAATTTGCTCAAGTTTCAAGCCTTTTTGTTGATAGCCTTCCAAACATTTAATAAACGTCTCACCATTGTCTTTTAATAGTAATGACGTATCATAATTAAGAAACAAATATGATTTCTGATCTGTTGTAATAAATTGATCAAGGGCTAGCCTTTGGATGTGATCATCTAATTCTAATCGATATTCATCTGGAATATTCTTGTCTTGAAAAAACCATCCTAAACTTTTATCGCCTTCATTTGTTTGAAGTCTTGCTAAGACCTCATACCCCACTACAAGTTGTTTATCAGCACTAAAGATTGGCTGATAATAAGGAATTACCCGTTCTTTATTCATCATAATATCTAAAGGATCCATTCCACACACCTCCACTCAAAAGACATGTTCCTTTTGAAGTACAGCCTTTCGTTTCCTAACCTAGTATATATACCCGTTCATATTAGCAAATTTATTATATCATAGCTTAGATATATAAGTGAGAATAGACAACCAATAAAAATTAATAAGAGTTTTTGACTTATCCGTTTTCACTCTAAGTAAGAAAGGGGATGTCTCAAAAGGTCTGTTTTGACCTTTTGAGACACCCCCTTCTGTGAACTATTTTCCTAAGTCATATGGAGTTTCTTGGTACACGTAATAGTTTAACCAATTTGAGAAAAGCAAATTGGAATGAGCCCGCCAACGTAAACGAGGAGGTTTTTGGTCATTATCATTTGGGAAGTAATTATAAGGCATGTCGATATTTAACCCTTTTTCCTTATCCCTCTCATATTCATTTTGTAAGGTACAGACATCATATTCAGAATGGCCGGTTACAAAAATTTGCTTCCCATTTTTTGAAGCAACAATATAAACACCTGCTTCATCAGACATGCTCAAAATTTCGAGATCTTTTACTTGTTTAATGTCTTCCATACGAACTTCGGTATGCCTTGAATGGGGTGCTAAATATTCATCATCAAACCCACGTAGCAATTTAACATTTTGCTTCTCAATAGAATGGTAAAATACTCCGAACTTCTTTGCTTCTAGTGGATACTTATTTACCCCATAATGATGATAAAGACCAGCCAACGCCCCCCAACAAATATGTAGGGTTGAGGTGACATTGTCAACACTCCAATTCATAATTTCTTGCAGCTCTTCCCAATAATCAACGACTTCAAAATCTAACATTTCAATAGGAGCGCCCGTTATGATCATACCGTCAAACTTCTTCGTTTTTATCTCATCAAATGTTTTATAAAATTCATAGAGGTGCTCGTGTGACGTATTTTTTGAAACATGCGTAGACGGATAAAGAAAAGAAACTTCCACTTGCAAAGGACTGTTCCCAAGTAAGCGTAACAATTGAGTTTCAGTTGTTTCTTTAATTGGCATTAAATTAAGTATAACAATTTTTAATGGACGAATATCCTGTGAGTACGCACGACTCTCATCCATCACAAAAATATTTTCTGCATTTAAGATTTCTTTTGCAGGTAAATGATCAGGGATTTTAATTGGCATAATGCATGAACTCCTTTTTCGAATGCGTATACTAATTGTATATAAAAACATGGTTTTTATTGTTCATATTCATGATAAAATCATAGAACCATGTGAAATAACGTAACATTTCGATAATTTAACTTATCATGAAAAAAGAAATTCTGCAATTATCTAACTCTACTTAAATGAGGTGAATTTCATGAAAATTCGATTAGAATGGTATTACTCACCTGCAAAAACAAAACAGTCTTTTATTATGAAGTCTGACTGGATGACTGCTGCATCTGCCTTAATGGTAAGCGATGATCTAGAAAAAACAGGTCGCTTAAAAAGCATTGAGTATTTAGATGATCATGATACAACTTGGACGAAAAAAGATTTAACGAAATTCTTGAAGCAACTTGAGACAGAACCTCATGATGTTCATGCATACATTGATGGTGGGTTCGACGTTAACACTCGAGATGCTGGAATCGGTCTCGCCATATACTATAAACAAAATAATAAAAACTGGCGAGTGAGGTTCAATGATACATTTGAACTTCTAGAAGATAACAACGAAGCTGAGTATGCAGCTCTTTATCGATTACTCAGACAGTTAGAAGAGATGGATGTTCATCACCAAACAGTTAAAATTCATTCCGATTCCATGATTGTTGTGAACCAAGCATCCGGTGAATGGCCTTGCTATGAAGAACATTATAGTAAATGGTTAGACCGAATTGAAGAACTATCATCAAAGATTGGATTAACGTTAGAATATGAGTTGATTGATAGAGCTTTAAATAAAGAAGCAGATCAACTGGCTACTCAAGCACTTCAAGGGACAAAAATTGAGAGCGTCATTGAAAAAGTATAATCCATTACACCTTAGAAAAAGGGGGTGTCTCAAAAGGTTTGTTTTTGACCTTTGAGACACCCCCCCGCATCTGTTTCGGACTTTTTGGAAAGCCCCTTGTTTGATCATTTATTAATTTTGTTTCTTTGTAATAGAATTTCAGCAAAGTGATTGTCTAGTCTTGTTAAACCTAATGGTTCTGGAACCCTTCCATAGTCTTCATGATGGAAGTCAGAACCACCTGTTCGTAGTAGTGTTATTCCTAGTTGTTTATCAATTTCATCACAAAGCTTCTCGTAACGTTTTACAGCATCTTTGTCATGATCACGATGATACACCTCAATTCCGTCTAACCCCCAGTTTCTGACCCAGTCGATCAAATCGTGATCAACTCCATAATAGTCAGGGTGTGCGACAACAGCGACTCCTCCAGTTCGATGAATCCAATCAATCGCCTCTTGAACTGTCATTTCTTGTGATTTCTCAACGTAACATGGTTTCCCCTCTGCTAAATAACGTTCAAAAGCCTCAGCAACGTCTGAAACATATCCAGCTGCTATTAACGCTTTTGCAACATGCGGCCTACCTATACTGCCTCCATCAACATGCTTTAACACATCCTGCGCTTGAATATGTAAACCAACAGCCTCTAAACGTTGAATGATCGTATCAAGCCGTTCCCTTCGCAGCTGCTTCTGATTAGCGAGTAATGCTCGTAAATTTTGATCATTCCAATCGAATTGATATCCTAAAATATGGACACTTTTCCCTTTGTACTTTGTTGAGAATTCAATACCTGGAATGACTTGTAGCCCAAGATCATTCCCTACTCTAATTGCTTCATCAATGCCCTCAACACTATCATGATCCGTTAATGAAATAATTTCTAAATCAGCCTTTTTACATTTCTCCATTAATTCGGCTGGTGTATATCCTCCATCTGATGCTGTTGAATGCATATGTAGGTCACTATTTTTTGGTCCATTCATTTTTTACTCATCCTTATTAACATTTACTTGCCACGTAACTTGTCCTGTTCGCAAATGATCTGTATAAACAAGCTCATACTCTTCTGCCTTTGGAACTAGAAATGCCACTTCTCCTCGGTTTGTTCTTCCAGGATGTAATTGTCCGCCAAGTATTCCCTTTGTTTCAACCTGTGTAGTTACACCATGTGCAAAATTCTCTTCATCAACTAATGTTATTTTAAACGTTGAAAATTCATAAACCGTCTCTCTGTTATTGATTAATTCTAAATCTATAATAACGTAGTGGCTATCTAACTGCGATGATTCTTCTGTACGAATGTCATTTAACGTTATTTCTACTCCATTCACTTCACGGGCAGCTTCTTCACCGTTTGACTCTTGAACGATTGTTTGAGCTTGAGATGCCTCTGTGTCAAAGTCTAAAAAACTATATACTCCAACAAGAAACACTAAACACGCACATAATCCAAATAACAATACAACTTTCCTTTTCATCATTCTCTCTCCTTAACCGATTATCCTAAAACCAATAATTGAGGACACTCGAATTAAGGTTATGTTCGACAATGATTAATTATGACTTATGACTTCCACCAAGAATCGTAAATTGTAACAGGGAGCTGACGTTTATGCTCCGTCTTCTCGTAACGGGATTCAATCTTTGAGGCAATGTCTTGTTCTACTTCTCTGTTTTCCAAGTAATCATCTAAATTTTCATATGTCATTCCTAATGCTACCTCATCAGGTAAACCAGGCTTATTATCTTCTAAATCAGCTGTCGGAGCTTTTTTGTATAAATGTTCAGGGGCTCCTAGTTCCATAAGCAAAGCTTTTCCTTGCCTTTTTGTTAGCCCAAATAATGGTGCGATATCACACGCGCCATCGCCGTGCTTTGTGAAGAATCCAGTAATTGCCTCAGCAGCGTGGTCTGTTCCAATAACTAGACAGCCGTAATGGGCTGCTAAATCATACTGTGCCTTCATACGCTCACGGGCTTTCGTGTTTCCTTTGTTAAAGTCTGAAAGCTGTTCTCCATCTGTAGCAGCCTTAAATGCTTCTACAGATGCATCCACAGCAGCCTTTATATTTACCGTAATCGCCTTTGTTGGTTCAATAAATCTAATGGCATCTTGTGCATCTTGCTCATCCTGTTGTTCACCATATGGAAGTCTAACAGCATAGAACGAATATGTTTTATCTGGATGTTCGTCATTAAGCTCATTAATCGCTGTTTGGGCTAACTTCCCAGCCAACGTAGAATCTTGTCCTCCAGAAATTCCGAGTACGTATCCATTTGCTCCAGTATGTAATAAATAACTTTTTAAGAAATCTACTCTTGTACGGATTTGTTCTTTTGGATCAATCGATGACTTTGTTTGTAAATCACTAATAATTGTCTGTTGCGTTACCATATCATATCCCCCTATCAACTTATATGTTATTATAACCATGAAATTGCTATTGTTGGAAGTCGTGCCCTAGATTGGATAATTGTTCTTCCAAGCCTTCTTTTCTTAAAATCTCTTTTTGCCTTTCTCCAAGTAAATCAAAATGCGGATACTTGTCCCTGCGATGAATCCATTCCGGCTTTAACCCATACCGAGCTCCCCAACTTTCAAGCTTAGAAATATCGGCACAAGCTACTTTTGTAACAGACGTACAACCTGGAAAACGTTCGTCTATCCAGAAGTGAGTTAAAAAAGCAATCTCCCCTTGCTCAGCTAGCTGCTTCCACTCAATTAGAGTTCTTCTTTTTAATCCAAAAGCCATACATGATCACCTTTTAGAATTGTTTGAGTTGATTATAGCACACCATTTCCCCTCTTTACATCGATCAACCTCTTTAACAAATTGGACCTATAAGTCGAATTTGTGTTAACTTCCGAAGTAAGACCCTATTCAAACCATTAAAAAATATTTCTTGTTAGATAAATTGACATAGTAAATTAAGTTGCTTTTGTCTCTTTGCTTTCTGTTTTCCTTATCTGTCATTAACACATACAAGAAAATCGCTTGGAAAACTATTCCCAAGCGATTTCTACATGCAATTATTGCTCGTCTTGATACCCGTTTTGTCTTGCTTGCATTTCATCAGCCATTTCAGCTTCAAATCCTTGAATGCTTTCCTTGCGGCGTTCATTCTTCTCTCTCACAGATTTTTTCTGAGCCTCTGTCATATCTGTATGAGCAACTGATTCCTCAGCTGCCTCAATATTATGCTCCGTGTTTTCTTTCATTTGTTGAAGCTTTTCTGCGTTGTCATTACGGTTATCTGGTTTAGCCATGTTCATTACCCCTTTTATTGAAATAACTTGCAAGCTTAGTATGGATAACGAATGTAGGCTTATTCACCTTGTTTTATTTTTTCTTAATTTCTTCATATTTTTGAAACCAGTCTGGAAAAGCCTTTTTAAAAGCAGTTGGCTTGAACGTTTCTTTCTTAACAATGATATGAGTCGTTGAACCTTCTACACAAATTTCATCTTGTTCATTAACTATAGAGTATCCATACACTGTTTTTAAGCCGTCATTTCCTTCTACCCACGTTTTGACGAACGCTCGATCACCATAACGAATTGGCTTTTTGTATGTAGCGGTTACGTCGTATACCGGTGCAAAAAAACCCGCTTCCTCCATCCCTACATAGCTATAGCCCACATCCTCTATTAAGCCACCACGACCAAGCTCAAAATACTTTAAATAATTTGCGTGATAGATCACCCCCATCATGTCCGTATCCGCATATAGCACTTGAATTTCTCTTGTAGATATAAACAAATGTAAACCTCCCCGAAATATGTTATATTCCTTCTTTTCGTAGCCTCTCAACGTCTTCTTGCTCAATCAAAGTTAATTGCTCCAAATTCACCTGATCAATTTCAACGAGCCGTAGTGATTGAATTTGTACGAGCCGGTCAAACAGGTCCATAGCATAGCGTCCATTTCCAGAGTGCCCCTCTTCAGTCAATTGTTCTTTTAACAAATCTTTTGCATCATTTGTCAGACGATAACCCGTTTGGTCAGCACGCCTTTCAATCATTTGAACTAACTCTGATTTGGAATAGTCATCAAAATGAATATGTTTCTTAAACCGTGAACGAAGTCCAGGGTTGCTATCTAGGAGACGTTGCATTTCATTCCCATATCCTGCTAATACGACAACAAGGTTTTCTTCATGTTCTGTCATTTCTTGCACAAGTGTATTTACTACTTCTTTTCCAAAGTCTCCTTGTCCCTCAGCTAATAGTGAATATGCTTCATCGATAAATAAGACTCCACCTAAGGCATCCTTGATAATTTCTTTTGTTTTTTGCGCAGTTTGTCCAACATATCCTGCGACTAAATCAGCGCGAGATACGATTTCGACATGTCCTCGTTTCAACAAACCGATTTCCTTTAACGACTTTGCATATAGCTTTGCCACTGTCGTCTTCCCTGTTCCAGGGTTCCCAGTAAAGACAGAATGTACCTGAAGGGGTAATGCTTTAAGACCATTTTCTCTTCGCACCTGTTGAATTTGTACAAATGAAGTAAGCTGTGTCATTTCCTTTTTTACTTGCTCAAGACCAATAAGTTGATTTAACTCGTTTTTAGCTGATTGACCACTTGATTGATCGGCTTCTTCTTTAAAATCACCTGCCTGCAGAAGAATAAAGTCTTCCGTTTGTGGGTGTTCTAAAGACATCGTAGATCCTTTTTGAAAAATAGCATCTAAAATAATATTTTTCACTGCTCTTGCATTACCAAATGATTCATCAACTTGTGCTTTCTCAATCCGTTTCCGACACTCCTGCTTTGCTCCACTCGTTAAGATATAATCATTATCTGTAGCTATTTTTTCAGCAATTTGAAGCAATTCAGTTATTGTGTAGTTCTCTATTTCTATTTGGTTTTGATCAGGGAATCGACTTCTCAAACCTGGGTTTGAACGTAAGAAGGTTCGCATTTCATCTGGATAGCCCGCCAAGATGACGGCAAAGGTTCCTGCATACTTTCCACTTGTCATAGCTGAGACGAGCGTGTCAATGGCCGTCTGACCATAATCATTGCCGGCTGCTCCAGCTCTTTTTAAGCTATATGCTTCATCAATAAATAAGACTCCGCCTGCAGCACGCTCAATCGCTCTTTTTGTATTTTCTTCCGTTTGACCCACATAAGCTCCTACGAGTTGAGTACGGTCTACTTCGTACACTTCATCACGCTCTAATAAGCCAAGTTCATAATATATCTTAGCCATCAACCTTGCCAAGTGCGTTTTTCCTGTCCCTGGATTTCCCGAAAGGATCATATGTAAGTTTATACCATCTTTTGATTGAAACCCTTGACGCAGACGTTCTTTTTGATAATGCAAAAATTGGTAAAGCTGTTTCACTCTATCCTTCACATCATCTAACCCTATCAATCGGTGTAATTCATCTAACGCTGTCTCTTGTTCTTGAACTACCTTTTTTGAATGAAAAAGCTCCGTCCATGCTTCCTTAACTTGTTCAATCTCTTTTGTTGCTTGAAGAATTTGTTTAAATTGTGCAGCTGAATAATACACGCCAGTTAACGAGTTTGCATATTCAGCTGTAGCAGACTGTATCGTTTTGAACGGTTTTTGTAAATTATCAAAAAAGCGAATAACCTGCTCAATTTCGCGCAAACGATCTGGGTCCTCAAGATAAGTAAGGGACGTTTTAACAACCTGCCATTGGCCCTTGTACTGATCTACATATTGAAAAAAAGTTTCAGCAATTTGATGGTATTCATGTGCTGTCTTTTTCTTAGCAGAACCATGGTCGGTTTCCCGAATAGGAGGGAATTTGTTAGGAATTGGAATACAATATAAAAACTCATAGAATGCCTCAACGTTTAATTGATGGGCTAACGCATTCGTGTGATCTAGTTCTAATGCCTCATCCACCCAACGCTCTACTAAGTGGTCAACCTTCTGCACTCGTTTGTACCTAGTATGAGCAAGCAGAGCAAGCAATTTTGACCTGTACTGTTTCGTCTTTTCGTCATCTTCACCATGTGTGTGATCAAATTGTTCAAGAATTTCCCAAGCTTTTCCTTCATGGAACACTTCCTTTCCATGTTCCATTCGGTTAAGCCACATTTCTATTTGTTCGTTCGTCCAGCGATCTCGTAACATATTTACACCACTTTCTAAAAAACGAAGCACTAAAATAGTTATAGACTAAACCTATTTCAGTAATTTTCGATTACTAAGGGTTTGCCCCAAAAATCACATTCTTCAATTTTATCATTATTATCCGGTCTTTGCATGTTTGATGTGACCTTCTTTTCTACGTTTCACAGATGTTCCAACGTATACTCCTGATAGAACAAAGAAAGCTCCTATTATTGTCGCTACAGTTAACTTTTCACCTAAGAAGATTGTAGCCATTAACACAGCTGATACAGGCATAACATTGATAAAGATTGAGGCTTTCGCTGCACCGATCTTTTGAATTCCATAGTAATAGAGAATGAAACCTAGAACTGTCACAAATACACTCATATGCGCAATTGCTAACCAAGCCGACCATGTACTTGCTGCAACATGCTCCCATGGTTTCTCAAACAATGAAAAAGGAAGCAAGAACAACGTACCAAATCCTACTGCATACGTCGTTGAGACAATCGAACTGTACTTTCTAAGAACAATCCGACCAAGCACACTATACAAAGCCCACGTTATTACTGCTCCTAACAAGATGAAATCAATAGGTTCAAATTGAAAACGAACCAATGCCATGATATTTCCTTCTGTAATAATCGTCACAACTCCAGCAAATGCAAACAAAAGTCCAATGATGTTTCTTTTCGTGATCGTCTCTTTTAACACGATTCCTGATAAGAGCATAATAAGCATTGGGTTTGCCGCAATGAATAAGGAGCTTTTAATCACTGGCGCATGCTTACTTGCTAAAAAGAAACATATATTATAAATGGCAATTCCGGTTAGTCCGAGCAATGCAAACATTCCCCAGTCTTTTCTCGTTGGTTTCGGAATATCTTTTTCCACTAGCCACATAATTGGAAACAAAAGCAACACAGCTCCAAAGAAACGTAAAAAGGATATCGTTGCAGGCTCAAAACTTTCAATAGCAATTTTCCCAGCAATAAAAGCACTTCCCCACGTACTTGTCGCAACGGTTAACATTCCATAGACCACCCACTGCTTTTTTCTCTCCATTTTCTCTTCTCCTTTTTATTTTCCATTGTACTCCTTTATTTCGATAAGCGAAATAGCATTTTGAAAAAATGGAAGAAAGTTTACAGCCGTTAGTGGCAGTAAACTCCTTCCTCCATCACATTTCGTGAATATGTTTCAATTACTTGACCATTTTCTGCTAGGAAATCTATCGGATGTTGATCAGCCCAATTCTCATTACTAGATACAACATTTAAAAATGTTTGTTGTTCTAACTGGGCAATATATGAACCACCTTCATAGTGAATTTGTACTCTCGCCACGTCAATTGGGTCTTGAATCATACCAAACGTGACATATGTGTGTGCATACCGATCATCATGCCAGTTTCCACTTTGAACACGAAACGTTCGAATCTTTTGTTTTTCGTCAACAACAGCCGTTCCACCAATCGTCAACATAGCAGCCGGTAAACGTTTGTACCCGCCAGCAACATGGATGACTTTTTCAGCTACTAAATCATGTTGATTAACTGTATATACGACGTAAATCTCTTCTTCGTGTTGTTCTGTAACTAATACTTCAATCTTTGCATCTTGCTGATACGTTTGTGAAACAGCTTCTTTGATAGATGAATATACCGTTTCATCCTGCTCGTATCCTCCAATTTCTATACTAAACATCAATGTTAAATAAAGTAATACAATACTTACCGCAAAAGCATATACAGATTTTTTTACATGTAATGACTTAATTAGAATCCATGTCGCATAAATAAAAACGAAGAAACCAATAAATAATAAGCTAATCGATAAGATTGAGACAGACAAGGTAATAGTGCCAATGCTTATAGGTACTGTGAGAAAGAGCTGCATCATTGGTGAAACAGATTCAGTTTGAAGCGTCTGTGCCACTTCATGTGGAGGAGTTTGTTCGGTCATAAACGCTGAGACTCCAAACACCAACAACGCAATTATTGATTCAATTCGAAATGACTTCGTTACCTTTACCTTGTCAACGGCATTACGCATCCCTAATAAAAAATGATGTAAGCCAAATACCAATAGTGGCAAGAACAATAAATGTTTTATTAACAATAACTGACCATATGTTAATAACCAAGATTGAACATATTCAGGAACAATCGCTGCCATAAGCATGAACCCAGAGGCAATGATAATAGCAACAGATGCAAACGCTACGGCAGAAAACCAACGTGTAAACAATCTCAGGTCTTTCCAATCAGAGGCAAACCAACCAACAACGGCTAAGGTACCGATCCATATAGAAACAGCAACTAAATGAAGTATGTTTCCAAAAAAACCAAACACCCCCGCAACTGCTGCACCATGACTTGACCAACTAGCTAAAACAATGAGAAGTAAGACTAATAGGACTGCTATCCATGATCCCTTTAGGTTTGTAAAGTATGCAAAGAGAATGATCGCAATAATAGAAGAAAGAACAAAGGCTTGACCCGTTGAATATTCTAATACAACCGTGCCTATTGCTTCAAAAAGCGGCACGGAAAATTGATTATAAAGAATTAGTACAACTCGAATAACTGGAACAAGCAGAAGGACCGGTATGAAAATTATTAAGCCCTTCAACAAATTCTTAGGTTCTAATAGGTTAGGTCGATATTTGTTCGGAAGGGCGTAAAGGAATAAGAAGCCCATTAAGAGAGAAAAGCAAGTGTAGAGTAACACATTCGAAATTGAATCAATCATTTACGAAGCCTCTTGATTAGTAATAGTAGGCTAACTAGCACAGCTATAGCACCAGTAATAACGATTGGTAATAGGAATCGCTCCATTGAAGACTCCACTACGACCTCGTCATTTTCAGCCACATTAGGCTCATCCACTACGTCCGTTGTTGTTTCTTCCTCATCAATGGCCACTTCATCTATTTCTGTCTCTGTAGATTCTTCCATTGCCTCTTCTTCTATCTCATATTCTAATACTTCAAAAGAGATACTTCCTTTTGTCTGGTGAGTATCTTCTCCTAAAGCTCTCCACTCTACTACATACTCACCTGGCAACAGAGGCTCTACTAGAAAGATCGTCAAATCAGGACTTTCAACGTCAATATTTTCTACTTCAATCTCTTCACCATCTTCATTATAAACCGTAGCGGTACTGACTCGTTCTATTCCTGCATTGAAGTGAAGCACAATTTGTTCAACTGCCTCTTCTATTACTTCCCCATCACCTGGTGTAGATTCTGTAACATAGGAATGGGCTGCTACATGGAGAGGAAACAAAAGTAATGCCATACACATAACGAATAACCATTTCATTTTTTTCATATTTATTCCACCCTTTTTCCTAGTAATCCTGTTTGTTTTTCCTATTTTAGCAGATAAGTACTTTATCGAAAAGAGAAAATGATAGGCGTTTTACTAATGATAGCCTAAACTTTAACAAGGCTAACCACCACAGTATATTAAAAAAGGTTCATGAAAGTGACAAAAGAAACCGAGACAAATTTACACACAATATGAGAAAATAAACGGTGGAGAAAGGAAGGTTGAAATGAGAAAAAGTTTTGTCTTTATAGGTTATTTATTAATTGCTGTTTTGATGTATTTATATGGAGAGTCACTGCTCCAGTGGATACGCCAAGGCGGTACTGAATATATGTTAGTTACATCAATTCTTGCTACATTCTTTGCATTGTTTCCAATCATTCCATATCCAATCATCGGAGGTGTACTTGGTGCAGCTTACGGCCCAGTAGCTGGGAGTTTAATTACATGGATTGGGTCATCGCTTGCTTCGATTATTATGTTTGTATTTGTCAGATACGGATATCAGGACTGGGGAAAGAAATGGCTGTACCGTTATGAACGGTTATCTAAAGTTACCGTCCTTTTTGAACGAAATGCGTTTATTACCATTTTCTTAACTAGGCTTATCCCTGTAATCCCATCGATCATTGTTAATATCTATTCTGCCTTAAGTCGAGTTTCCTTTATGCGCTATAGCATTGCTTCTTCCTTAGGCAAAGTGCCATCGATGATATTGTTCGCAACTGTTGGAAACACTCTTGTGACAAACCCCAGTGATTTACTTTATATTACTGTTTTTTATGGATCCTTTTTATTGATTGTATATTTCTTCTTTCGTTTATTTAATCGATATACTCCACAAGTGAGAAAATAAAATAGGCGGCCATGATTGAACTTCTCCCTTTTAGAGAATCAACCGGCCGCCCTTTATGTATGAATATATACCGTTCTTCGTTTAACCCATCTTATTATTGAGAAAATGAATAAACCTATACTCGTACCCAACGTGTTTAAAATTAAATCATCTACATTTGCAACCCTTTGAGTAAAAAGAAATTGGCTTACCTCAATAAAAAATGAAATAGAAAAGCCAATCCCAATCATCACACCGAACCGACGTGCCTTGGACCAAATAGCGGGTAAAAGAAATCCTAATGGCATAAATAAGACAACATTGCCAAGTAATATTCGGATAGGATCTGCCAATTGGGGGCTAAAAACAGCGATACGATATATACTCCGAAATGGAATTAAGTTATAATTTCTACCTCCTGGTCCGGCTGGTCCTAGGGAAGCTCCATAATTCCACGCAAATAGTGTTACATAAAATAAAGCAATTAAGTAACAGAGAAATAACGTAGTAAAGATTAATTTTTGATGTCTCATGTTTTACACTCCCCTGCTGACATCATTCCTACTCCATTATTTCGTTTATACACCTATATGACAAGCAATTTTTATCGACAACTTTCTTCAATGACAATTTCCATAATATTTCGAAATATTAACTATATAAAATCCCTCAGAAATTAATCTGAGGGATAGTAGTTATTATCCTTTAGGAGGAACGTAATTAGGCTGTTCGTTGCTTTTTTGAGCCATTTTTTTCCCATTATTTGCCTTGGACTTTACAGGTTGTGTACCTAAATGGTCAGGTCGAAACTGAGCGAAATGTGACTTTGTGCTTTTCATAAGTAACCCCTCCCTATCAATAGGTTACCTCTAAAAAGCATTCCTATTCATATCTCCACTTGATTAACAGACGTTCTTTTCCGCTCCCACTTTTCTTCCAAACGATCTAAAGCCTCTTTATCTCTTAGCAACTTTTCTTTATTTTCTCTAACTAATTCTTCAAATGATAATTTTCTGACTCTTCTCATGACAAAACACTCCTTTAACTTTTTACCATTGTGGCTAAAAAGAAGTGTTTTTATACATTAGGATTCAGTGCTATTTGATTTAGGACTCGTATAAATCTGACCTGTTTCATCAACGGTCATTAAAAAGATCTCTCTAGGGTTTGCAAAGCCATGTTTGTGTACTTGTTCTCTAAGCCATTCTAAAGTACCAAACTTTTCAACATTTGCATCAATAATTCTTCCATCTTCAATTAAAACAGAGGAATATCCTTTCGAAGGCACATTCATTTGCATATCTTTAGGAGTGACACTTTCATAATTTGTTTTTTTAATTACACTGATTGAACCATTCATCTCCAATATCGCATAATCGACTTCGTTCAAATCGCTCGCATTATTTAATCGTAAGTCCATCAAAAAGGCTTCTAACGTAATTTTAGCTTTTCTCAACTCCTTATGTAGAATTTTTCCTTTTTCCATTAAGATAATCGGTTCATCCTCAATGACTCTTCGAAATCGCGGTGCTTTTAAAGCGAACAAAGATAGGGATAGATGTAATCCAGCAATCATCGCTGCAGCTCCAACAGGCCCTGCTAGAGGAAGCTCTCCATCCGTTAATGGCTCTCCTAAAATATCACCAATAACAACACCAAAAATAAAGTCAAGCGCATCAATGGAGCTCATTGAACGCTGTCCTAAAACCTTAACGATAAGAAAAATATAAAAGTACACAATGATGGCTCTAATCATATGACCGTAAACCGGCAATCCTTCAGCTCCTAGCCAAAAGTCAAACAATCTAAACTCCTCCGTTCTTCCTCTCTTTTACATGGTGTAAAGAGGTTGCCTCATAAGTATCTCTGCTTCGTAATGGGACACATGATATGCTAGACATATCAGCTGAAACTTATTTTTGAGACAACCTCTATTTATTAGGGATTCGATTGCTTAAATTGTGGTTCTTCTTGCAAAATTTGTTGATATCTACCTTCAAGTAATGTAAGTATGTTCTTTTGCTGCTCTGCTAAATCCTCGAACAACTGTTTCGCCTGTAGATTCTCTGTTTCAAGAGAGAATTGCACTAAGCTTGATTGAACGCTTTGCGCTGATGCAATTGCTTGTTACATTTGTGTTTGAACAGTCATCTTATCCCTCCTAGGAACGTTGATTTCGGTTCATTTTCTGTGCTTCTTGCTCAGCGTATGTTTCATATCCAGTTTCAGGATGATTGTCTTTTCCATGTTTTTTAGCGTTATTGTTTCTTTGCGCGTTTGCATTTCCTTTTTTCTGACGACCCATCATATCTACCTCACTTTCCTTATTTATCAGTTTTAATATGCACAAGTTTTTGTTCTATATTAGTGATAATTTGAAAAGTATTTTGTTTAAACAGCAAAAGACCTTCTCTTACCCGAAGGTAAAAGAAGGTCTCTAATTTTTTTAATTTGCAAGCTTGTTACGAAGAACCATTTGTAGGATACCGCCATGACGGTAGTAATCCAATTCCACTTCACTATCAAAGCGAACAAGTACTTCAAACTCAGTTTTCTTGCCATCTTTATCAGTTGCAACGACTTTCACCATTTCACGTGGCTTTACATCGTTTGTAATTTGAACATCGAATGACTCTTCTCCAGTTAAACCTAAAGATTCAGCACTATCGCCATCTTTAAATTGAAGTGGAAGAACACCCATAAGAACAAGGTTACTACGGTGGATACGCTCATAGCTCTCAGCGATAACTGTTTTAATACCAAGTAGATTTGTACCTTTGGCAGCCCAGTCACGAGAACTTCCCATACCGTAATCTTTACCAGCTAGAATAGCTAAGCCAGTACCTTCTTCTTTGTATTTCATTGCCGCATCATAGATTGATGTCACTTCGCCAGTTGGCCAGTAAGTTGTGTAACCACCTTCTGTATCAGGAGCAATTTGGTTACGAATACGGATGTTTGCAAATGTACCTCTCATCATAACCTCGTGGTTACCACGACGTGAACCATAAGAGTTGAAATCTTTAGGCTCAACACCTTTAGAGATTAAGTACTTACCTGCAGGTGTATCCTTGCCGATTGCACCAGCTGGTGAAATGTGGTCAGTTGTTACTGTATCACCAAATTTACCGATGACACGTAAAGCTGATAATGGTTTAATATCTTCTGGATCTGGAGACAGATTTTCGAAGAACGTAGGATTTGCAATGTAAGTTGAATCAGCATCCCACTTATAAAGAGCATCATCAGTTGTTTCAATTTCATTCCAACGTGGATTACTTGCAAATACGTTTTCATACTCACGGCGGAACAGCTCAGGTGTTACTGTTTCTTGAACAACCTTCGCGATTTCGTCTGCTGTTGGCCAAATATCATCAAAGTATACATCCTTGCCATCTTTATCTTTACCTAATGAATCATTTCTTAGGTCGATATCGACAGTTCCTGCAAGTGCATATGCAACAACTAATGGTGGTGAAGCAAGGTAGTTAGCTTTTACTAATGGATGAATACGTCCTTCAAAGTTTCGGTTACCTGAAAGAACTGAAGTAACAGTTAAGTCATTAGCTGAAACTGCTTCTTCAATTTCATCTTCTAATGGTCCCGAGTTACCGATACATGTTGTACAGCCGTAACCAACGATATTGAAGCCAAGCTTTTCCATGTATGGAAGCAATCCAGAATCCGTTAAGTAACCAGTTACTACTTTAGAACCTGGTGCTAATGAAGTTTTTACAAACTCAGGAACCTCAAGACCTAGTTCAACTGCTTTTTTCGCTACAAGCCCTGCTCCAATAAGTACGTATGGGTTAGAAGTATTCGTACAGCTTGTAATTGCGGCAATGGCGATTGAACCAGTATTCATAACTGCTTCACGGCCATCTTTGAAGCTAACTTTTACTTCTTTATTAAATTCATCTTCTGATAGGCCTAAACCTTGTGTCCCTTGTGGTGCAACAACTGCATCACGGAACGATTTTTGCATATCAGAAAGTGGAACAAGATCTTGTGGACGCTTAGGACCAGAAAGATTCGCTTCAATTTCAGAAAGATCCACTTCTACTACACTTGTGTAAGTAGGATCTGGAGTTTCTCCAGGTACGTAGAACAATTCATTTGCTTTAGAATATTCTTCAACTAATTTGATTTGCTCTTCTGAACGACCTGTTAAACGCATGTAGTTTAGTGCTTCAGCGTCAACTGGGAAGAAACCACAAGTTGCACCATATTCAGGAGCCATATTTGAAATTGTTGCACGGTCAGCTAGTGGCATTTCAGCAAGACCAGGACCGAAGAATTCAACAAATTTACCTACTACTTTCTTTTCGCGTAGTACTTGTGTCACTTTTAATGCTACGTCTGTCGCTGTTGTTCCACTTGGAAGTGAACCAGTGAATTTAACACCAATAACATCAGGGACAGGGAAATAAGATGGTTGTCCAAGCATTCCTGCTTCCGCTTCAATACCACCTACACCCCAACCAAGTACGCCGATACCATTAATCATAGTTGTATGAGAATCGGTACCTACAAGTGTATCAGGGAAAGCGATTGTTTCGCCATCTTGTTCGATAGCGTGAACAACATTCGCAATATACTCAAGATTAACTTGGTGAACGATACCTGTTGCAGGCGGTACAGCACGATAGTTATCAAATGCTTTCTTTGCCCAGCTCAGGAATTGGTAACGCTCTTCATTACGTTGGAACTCTAAATTCATATTGAAATCTAAAGAATCCGTTGTACCAGCTTTATCAACTTGTACTGAGTGGTCAATAACTAAGTCTACTGGAATTTCAGGATTGATTTGATCTGGGTTACCACCTAGGTCAGCCATAGCTTTACGTAATGAAGCAAGGTCTACTACAGCAGGTACACCAGTGAAGTCTTGAAGAATAACACGAGATGGCTTAAATGGAACATCGATCTCTTTTAATTCATTTGTTCCCCACTTCGCTAAGTTTTCAACATGCTCTTCTTTAATTACATAACCATCATATTGGCGAAGAACTGATTCTAGCAATACCTTTACTGAATATGGTAGTTTTGTTACATTGCCTAGACCAGCATCCTCTAGTGCTTTTAAAGAGTAATAATTAATCGTCTTTCCATCCAAAGAAAAGGATGTTTTTGCTTTGAATACATCATTTTTCGTTGACATATGTATACCCTCCCTTTACAAGACTATCATACCGCAAACTGTAAAAATTGTCTAAATCAGACCGACTAGACTGTCTATTATTATGAAGAAATAGAAAGCGCTTAAATGATTCGACAAAACAGTCCCTCTTTAGAATATCAAAACTTGTGTGAAGAATAAATGATTTTTTAAAAAAATTCTAAAGTTAATTTCCAAAAGTGGAAAAACTCTTTTTCTGAGTAACACCCTTGCTAACTATCTTGTATAAACCCAGTTACAAACACAAAACCTACAATAATGGGAGGTGGAATTATGGCGAAGCAACAACCAGATGAAAAAGACAAAAGAGTACTTGACTATAATGCGCAACACCAGGAAGAAACAGCCAATGAGCCTTTAACAACAATGGAACGCCAGCACAACAAAAAGACGAAGAAGCGTCAATAAGAAAGGGGGTGTCTCAATAGGTCTGTTTTTGACCTATTGAGACACCCCTTTATTTTTAAAAAAGAGGGGATTTCTCATGCGAAAGTCCCCTTTTTTTGAAAATCTGCTAAAAAAAATACTGATGTAAACTTACTCATCAATATCATCTATGTTTTTATTTTTGTCTTTTCTTTTCGCACCGAAATCTGCTTCATGAGCGTTAATATTCCCAACTGCTTTTCGAGCTTTCTCAACTGCCTTACGCCCAGCTTCAACTATTTGTTGCTTACTGGAGAGCTGCATGTTCTCCCCCCTTTGACAAAGCTCAGTTTTAGGGTGTGAAAAACAACGTCTAATATTCGTATACATCAGCCATTTCCAGTTATACTACATCCGAGGAGGGATGTTAGCGATGACAGAGAATAATACTTATAAAGACCAACGTAGAAATCAACCAAAAAACTCTGGGCAGCCTGAACCTTTGAGTGGTTCGAAAAAAGTAAAGAAAAGAAATCAAGTTAGTCAAACGAATGGTGAAGGATAAACTGTATATAGCTAATAAGAAAGGGGACGAAAAAAGGAATCCCACCTTTTTTCGCCCCCTCGATAAGCTTACTCCCTTATTTGATTTAATCTTTCCTTTCGAGTTTGTCTTCTTTTATTTCTTTGTTCAAATCGCTCTACAGCCCCTTCATAATGCCACCTTTCCTCTTCTGATTCAGGAATAACAGGAGGGACACTGGTCGGTTTCCCCTCGTTATCTAATGCAACAAACGTTAAATAGGACGTGGCTGTTAACCGCTTTTCCCCAGTTAATAAATTTTCAGCCTCAACTTTTACATACACTTCCATTGAAGTCTTTCTTGTATACGTAATAAAACCTTCCAAGCATATTGCTTCTCCTGTTCTAATAGGAGAGATAAAGTCCAAGCTATCACTTGAAGCTGTTACGACCATAGCACGTGAATGTCTCATGGCTGTAATGCTCGCAACCTTGTCTACATAAGCCATCACATTCCCCCCGAAAATGGTTCCATGATAATTTGTATCAGGAGGTAACACCAAGTCTGTCATGACCGTTTTTGATTCCGATGCGCGTTTTCCTTCCACCTTGCTCTCACCTTTCGCTATTCAAATTCTTTTAGACGCCTATGTAAATCTGCAAATTCATGCTCCTCTATCGTACGAAAGTCCAGAGCAATTTGGTCTTCTATAATTCGTGCTACAACAGCAGGGGTCCCAAGTCTTAGCTGATTGTGAAGAGCCTGTGCTGAATGGTTACTATTTGACAGCAATAGCAATGCAGTATCGAGCGTGACATCAGGCATCGTCCCACCACCTACTTGAGATACATCCGCCCTTACCCTCGCGGTCCAATAAGGAGATAAATCAATCGAAAACTTTTCAATACGAGAGAGGATCTCATCTTTTTTCAATAAAATAGATTTTAACGTAGGCAAAGTTTCTTTCACCATTTCCTCATTAGCATAATCTTTCAATGTAGCTTCTAAAGCCGCAAGTGTCATTTTATCGACTCGTAATACACGTGCAAGCTGATGTTTCTTTAACTTATCTATCCACTTTTTCTTCCCTGCGATGATGCCAGCTTGCGGCCCCCCTAAAAGCTTGTCTCCACTGAACGTAACAAGGTCTGCTCCTTTGTTTAACGCTTCTATTACCGTTGGTTCATCCCCGATTCCATCTTTTCTTAAATCATAGATGGCTCCGCTTCCTAAATCTTCATAAAGCAATACATCATGAGCTTTTGCTAATGGTTTAAGTTCTGCAACCGTGACATCCTTTGTAAAGCCGATAACCTTAAAATTACTCGTATGTACTTTCATAATCATTGCAGTTGCTTCACTAATAGCATGTTCATAATCATAATAATGCGTCTTATTCGTCGTTCCAACCTCTACCAAATGAGCACCACTCTCTTCCATAATGGATGAAACTCGAAACGAACCCCCGATTTCAACTAATTCACCACGTGAAACAATGACATCTTTCCCTTTAGCAAACGCCTTTAACACTAAATAGACAGCTGCAGCGTTGTTATTAACGACCATGGCTGCTTCTGCTCCGGTCATTTCCTTGACAAGTTCTTCAATTAATTCATGCCTGGAACCACGTTTGCCTTGATCAAGATTATATTCTAGATTGGAATATGAATAAGCTGTCTCAACTACTTGTTTAATCGCTTGCTCACTTAAACGTGCTCTACCTAAGTTTGTATGTAATACTGTTCCTGTACCATTTATAACACGTTTTAATTTATATGTTGAATGATAACTAAGACGATCTGATAATCGTTTAAAAATGATATCTGAAAATCTTATCGAATCGTTTTCCAAGGGAAAGTCTCCTGCAAGTAGTTCTTTCCTAATATCAGCAACCGTCTCTTGTAACCACTCTGTTAACTTCACTTTGGACACACTACTTGTTTCAAGTAACTGTAAAAAGTTCTGGTCTTGTTGTAATTCATGAATCGCAGGTATTTGTCGTAATAATTGACGCATCTTACTATGAACCACCCTTCTTCAAAAAAGGGCGACTCATTCGTCACCCCTTATTTATTCAGCCATCTTTTCCATTATATCAATTACTTCTTTAGGGTCAGGAAATGATCCTGTTTCCTTTTTGGAGTAAACCAATTGATCATTGACGGTTACTTCAAAAACGCCACCGCCACTTGTTACTAATTTTACCTCTTTCACTTTTCCACGAAAGTGATCAAGTAGCTCGTCCGTGAAACTCACGGCTTTTGGTGCGTAATTTCACATCATACAAAATTCTACAGATACTTTGAATTCCATGTTTGAATCAAACTCCTTTACTTTGGTTTCCTCTATATTGTAGGATAATATGATGAACGATGCAAAAAAAATGTTTATTAAACACAGACTAATATGTGTTCCAAAGTAAGATAAGGAGGTGTCCTAAAATGGACAAACAAGAACAAATTCGTTTAACTTCTTTTTCAACAAAAGCTGGTTGAGGCTGCAAAATTGGTCCTGAAGACCTGACGCAAGTTTTGCGTCATTTACCAAAACAGACACATGATCCTAATTTACTTGTAGGTTTAGATACATCTGATGATGCCGGTGCATACCGATTGACAGATGATTTAGCAATGATTCAAACTGTCGATTATTTTACACCTGTTGTTGATGATGCATATATGTTTGGCCAAATCGCTGCAGCTAATGCCTTAAGTGATGTCTATGCTATGGGCGGCAAGCCAACAACAGTAATGAACATTGTTGGTTTTCCAATCAAGAAGTTACCACCCGAAACGTTAGCAGACATTTTACGTGGAGCAGCAGATAAAACAAAAGAAGCAGGAGCCATCATTGTTGGTGGGCACTCAATTGATGACCAAGAGCCAAAATTCGGCTTATCTGTTACAGGTCTTGCACACCCTGATCGTATTTTCAAAAATGTTGGTGCTAAAGCTGGTGATTTCCTAGTATTAACAAAGCCAATTGGTGTTGGAATTTTAACCACAGGGATTAAACGCGAAGCCGTAACAGCAGATCAAGAAAAAGCTGTTACTGAAACGATGGCTCTATTGAATAAACAAGCCGCAGAGCAACTAGAAGGGTTACACCCAAATGCTGTTACGGACGTAACTGGTTTTGGACTTTTAGGCCATAGTTATGAAATGGCCAATGGAAGTGATGTAACTTTTGAACTTGAGATGGAGCGAATTCCAATGCTTGAGGGGACAAAAGAACTCGCTGAAAAAGGAGTTGTTCCAGGAGGCTCAAAAGCAAATGAGCGTTGGCTCGAAGGCTGTGTGGACTATTCACCAGACATTACAGAGGTAGAAAAAAGCATCCTCTGTGACGCAATCACATCAGGTGGACTGCTTATCAGTTTACTTCCTGATGAAGCAAGACGTTATGTTGAATCTATGCAAGCAACAGGTGCTCATGCGTCTATAATAGGTGTAGTTACTGAGAAAAATGACAAGCCTATTATTGTGAAGTAATAAAAAAACCACCCCAGTTTGGAAATAAACTGGGGTGGTTTTTTTATGCCTTGTTACTCTTTTTCGACTGTTTTGACTAACGCTTTATAACCAGAACGAGTTAAATTGTGATCATCATCAATATAGTTGCTTTTTTTCAACGCATTTATCGTATGCTCGCTTAACCTCGTGACAATGGCATACACTTCATCATTAAGAGCTGCAATCGAAGAGTGTTGAATGTTTTCTTGCTCTAGGGAAGCCGCGATTTCTTTAATAGGGTCTTCTTTGATAAAATACTTCTTCGTTTCAAGCAAAGCTGTTTGAAGCTTCCCCTTAACAATTAAGAGGTCTTGCATCGTATTAGATCTTTCTGATTCTTTTTCTTTAATCTTTTCACGATACGATTGCTTTTCTAAATCATCTAAATCCGCCTTTGAAAAAAGTTCCTCCAACAATTGAGTACGATCTAGATCTATTTTCTCAAGTGCTTCTTCTTTTTCAATTACAGCTTTCTCAAAAATCTGTGTTTGCTGCTCCTCGATTCTTTCTGGTACAGGCGGGTTTGCTTCTGCTTTTGGTTGTGCTGCAAGATTATTTATTTTTTTATTCATTACATAGGCAAACCCGACTAAAAATAAAATAACAAACAATCGAAATAATTGCTCATACTGAATAATGGAATAAATCGCTATAGCACCAACGACTAGACCAATAAGTTTAATACCTTTATTTAGTGATGATTTTGATTGTACAACATCATTAACTTTGGCTCGTAATTGCTTTTGTTTTTGCCGCATGTCGCTTTCTCCTCTTCTTGTTTCTAAACCCAATAACGTACTAACCGATATTTTATCACAAACAACACATGCTAATAGATCTATTTTTTATTCCACATACTATAAAATATTTGGTAATTAGAAATCCATCATGAGACTTCAGACCTAAAAACCACCTTTTAAAAGTAGAAAGAACCCACTATCATAAGGAGGGTTTTCTGTATATTGACAAGAAAGAATTATTGGTAGACTTCAGCAAAAATATGATCGTCAACCTCTTTTGGTTTCCCATCAAAAATTAATTGACCATCACGAAAAGCGACGATTCTTGTAGCAAACTCTTTCGCTAAATTGACATCATGGATATTAATAATAGAAAGTAATTCACGTTCTTCATGAATTCGTTTTAACAGTTCAAAAATTTTCCTTGATGTTGTTGGATCCAAGCTAGCAACAGGCTCATCTCCTAATAAAATCTTTGGATCTTGTAGTAAAGCCCTTGCAATTCCTACTCGCTGTTTCTGTCCTCCACTTAGTGCCTCTACCCGCTTATGAACATGCTTTTCCAATCCAACTTCTTTTAATGTATCTAATGCTCGCTTTTGTTCCTGTTCAGAAAAAAGTCCGAGAATATTTTTATATGGAGGTCGCTTTCCAAAAGAACCTGTTAATGTATTTTGCAATACAGTCATTCTCGGGATTAAATTAAAGTGTTGGAAGATCATAACCATATCTGAGCGAACCCTTCTCATCTTCCCTTCCGAGAGGGTTGTCAAGTTCGTCCCTTCCCACATAATTTGCCCTGCAGTTGCTGACTGCAAACGATTTATTGTGCGAATAAACGTCGATTTCCCTGCACCACTTTTGCCAAGCACACAAACAAATTCTCCCTTCTTAAACGTCAAATTGACATGGTCAAGGGCATTCTCATCTGTTTTAGGATAACGTACAACTAAATCTGCAATTGAAAGCATAATGCTCACTCCTCCCGAGTTCATTCAAAAAGGAAGATCGCCTTTTTGAATGGCTTCACTGTTCTTCAGCTCTATAAGGATATTCGCCATTGTATGTAACTGTGCGAACATGCTGCGATGGCTCCTCTCGTTGCACGCCTGTTAGGAGAAACCCACTCCTAACAGCCTTAAA
>NZ_JAWRVK010000044.1:0-37336 GCF_036663575.1 Halalkalibacter flavus | reverse complement strand
CACTTCGAACAGCCTTCATCTGATTCCCAGCCTAATACATTCATCACTTCACGTGGGTGTGAAAGGCCAAGCTCGCGAATTTCAGCGACCACTTCTTCATGCGTATATTCCGTACAACCACACATTGGCTCTGGAGTGTTACCCACATCTTCTCCTGTTGTTAATGTTAACAAGTCAGCGATAAGCGGCTTACATCCACCACAAGAACGCCCTGCCGTCGTACATTGCTTCACTTGCTCAACGGTTGTTAACCCTTGATCGGTAATCGCTGAACAGATTTCCCCTTTTGAAATCCCGTTACAGTCACACACATTATCGCCATCTGCCATCGCTACAACCGGGCTGACTGGTGCTTCACCACTTTCAGATGGAAGAAGAGCCACCTTGCTCATTCCTGAGATATCATCCTCATTCCGCATCATTGAAAGGAGTCTTGTTGAGTCAGATGTATCCCCAAATAACACGGCGCCAATCACTTTGTTATCTCTCACAACAACTTTCTTGTAAATACCTTCGAATTCATCGTGAACTCGAATCGCTTTTGTATCTTCTGCGTCTTGGAACTCTCCTGCTGAGAATACATTGACGCCAGATACTTTTAATTGCGTATAAACAAGGGAACCCTCGTAACCGTGCTCAAGCGACTGACCTTCTGAACAAATATGAGCCGCTAATACTTTTCCTTGTTCGTAAAGAGGTGCAACAAGTCCGTACGCAATCCCTCTGTGCTGCGCACATTCCCCAACTGCGTACACATTTGGCGCACTTGTTTGCATGAAGTCATCAACCACAATCGCTCGTTCTGTTGTGAGACCTGCCTCTTGTGCAAGTGCAATGTTTGGCTTAATCCCTACAGCCATGACGACTAAGTCTGTTTTAAATCTCGTTCCATCTGTGAAGGAAATGCTTTCTACGCGCTTTTTGCCTTCAATTTCTTTTGTGTTTTTCTGTAAGTGGAATGTCATGCCTTGAGCTTCGAGTTCTTCTTTTAACATCTTCCCTGCTTGACTATCCAACTGGCGCTCCATTAAATAGTCGGCAATATGAATCACGTCGACTTCCATATTTAAGTTTAATAGACCACGAGCTGCCTCAAGCCCTAGTAGCCCCCCACCTATGACCGTCGCGCGTTTGTACTTTTTCGACGTATCGATCATCGTTTCACAGTCTTTAATGTTACGGAAGGCGATAACCCCTTCTTTATCGGCACCAGGCAATGGCAGCATAAATGGATTGGACCCTGTTGCAAAGATCAATTTATCATAAGAACGCTCTACCCCGTTTTGGCTCACAACGACTTGCTTCTCTGTATCTACATTAATAACCGGGTCACCTGTCAATAGTTCGATTTGGTTTTCTTCATACCAACTGTATTCGTTTAAAACGATATCATCGACCGTTGTATCCCCCTGAAGAACAGACGATAACAAGATTCGGTTATAGTTTGGATGCGGCTCTTCCCCAAACACAGTAATGTCAAAACGATCGCTATCGTTTTTTAAGATTTCCTCAATCGTACGAATTCCGGCCATTCCGTTTCCTATTAATACTAGTTTCTTTTTCATTTTCCCATCCTCCTATGTTCACTACTTAATTGAAGCTATTGACTTTCTAACTAGAACCTCTTTCTTCTCTTCTTTCTCTACTTTTTGCGGGCTGATGATCCAGTACAAGCAGCCAACGAAAATCGTCCCGCCTACAATATTCCCTAACGTTACTGGAATTAAGTTACTGAAGTAACCTGCTAACGTGATCGTGTCTGGACTTGGATGAATAAGAGCCAAACCTAAAATCGCCATATTTGCTATGCTATGTTCATAGCCTGATATAATAAATGTTAGTAAAATCCACGTAATCATCATGATTTTCGCTGCATCATTTTTGGTTCGTAACGTGCACCAGATTGCTAGACAGACTAGCCAATTACATAGAATGCCACGAAAGAAAATCTCTGACGTACTTAAGCTCATCTTATTGGAAGCAACTGTCATTAAAAAATGATCACTAGAAATATTAGAAAATACGCCTGAGAAAAAAATAAGGACACCAAATAAAGAAGCACCCATAAAATTACCGAGGTAACACCAAGCCCAGTTTTGAGCTGTTTCTTTCCACGTTGTAGCTTTAGACAAAGTACTCACGGTAAAGATCATATTGTTACCTGTAAAAAGCTCTGCCCCAGCAAAAATAATTAACACTAAGGCAATACCAAACGATAAACCTAATAACAATGACGCTAACGGAGGGGATAACTCCGAAAACGATCCTCCCAGTGAAAAACTCAATACAACCGCTAGTCCGACATACGCCCCAGCTAAACAAGCTGAAACTAAATATCTCACCAAGCTTTTATCCAATAGTTCTCTCTTCGCTATGGCCATATTGTTTAACTTATCAATCGTATCTTTATACATGTCGCCTCCCCCTTCTTCATTTTTACGAGCCGTCAAAAGCTCCTAAAAATGATGTTCTCTCTCTCTAAAAATCTATAACCTATATTTAAAATACATGTTTCATCGTATACTAACTAATTGCTATTATGTTGTGGTTTGTCATGTTTTCTTACAGACTTTTCTAAAAAATCCCTTCATTCCGCCAGTTCCCCTTTGTGAGTGAGTGGTATTTTATCCCCCAGCATTAACAACCTACGTGGCCTTCTATTAAAAAAATGAAGGTACACAATAGCATCGATTGTGCACCTTTATCTAAAACAAGTGATCATATTTTTATTGAAAGAAGATGGTAAAGGTAAGAACCAACAATGTGAAAATCCCTGGATTTTTAAGCTTTTTCGTTTTCATATTCATTACCTCCTTAGTACTAACTCGTTTTGTTACATTTATCTTAACAGCATACATTTGACCTGTAA
Source organism: Halalkalibacter flavus (assembly GCF_036663575.1). Lineage (NCBI taxonomy): Bacteria > Bacillati > Bacillota > Bacilli > Caryophanales > Bacillaceae > Halalkalibacter > Halalkalibacter flavus. Next base: position 34,467 of record NZ_JAWRVK010000044.1, on the reverse strand, counting down.
GTATTTTGGTGAGGTAACCTCACAAAGAAAATATGCATTTTAAATATATGTTATATCATTCCTCTATCTCCAAATAATAACGGACCCTTCTTCCTTTACAATCAATAACATAAGGAATTCATTGATCTTTATTCCCATATAAATTATGTCTATATTTCAAAAGATGTATTTCAAATATTGCTTTTAACTGAAAACGCAACCATAATAAAACATATATTTCAAATACATCTTTAATTAAAAATGGAGGAATTCCCTATGACAACAAAAGTATTAGATTCCAAAACAATCGATATTATTAAATCAACAGTTCCAGTTTTAGCGGAACATGGCCCGGCAATCACTTCGCGTTTCTATCAAATGATGTTTACAAATCATCCAGAGTTATTACATATTTTTAATCATGTGAATCAAAAGCAAGGGAAACAACAGCAAGCGCTCGCTAATACGGTTTATGCGGCAGCACAATATATCGATCAGTTAGAAACGATTTTCCCAGCGGTAAAACAAATTGCACATAAACACCGCAGCCTAGGGGTCAAAGCAGAACACTATCCAATTGTCGGTGAACACCTATTATTAGCGATTAAAGATGTGTTAGGTGATGCGGCAACGGATGAAATCATCAATGCATGGGGTGAAGCATATGGAGTCATTGCTGATGTCTTTATTTCTGTAGAACAAGAAATGTATAATGAGGCAGCTACGAAACCAGGTGGTTGGGAAGGTTTCCGCGAGTTTATAATCACTAATAAAGTAAAAGAAAGTGATGTTATTACGTCATTCTATTTAAAACCGAAAGACGGAGGCAGTCTCTCCAACTTCCAACCAGGTCAATATATAACGGTAAAAGCAATCATTGATAGAGAGGCGTATACACATTTACGCCAGTATAGTTTATCAGATGTACCAGGTGAAGAATATTACCGTATTAGTGTAAAACGAGAAGATGGTAAAGGAGATATTCCTGCTGGTATCGTTTCAAACTTCCTACACCATCAAGTTTCTGAAGGAGACACGCTCGAAATTACAGCACCTGCTGGAGATTTTGTTTTACAAACACATGAAAATCGACCTGTCGTCTTATTAAGTGGCGGCGTTGGTCAAACTCCAATGATCAGCATGCTAAAAACACTAGCAAGTCAACAGCCAACTAGAGACGTAACGTATGTCCATGCAGCTATTAACAGTACGTATCACGCATTCCATGAGGAAATTGCCCGTATCACTAGCGAGCATGAAAATCTTAACTATTTTGTAAGTTATGAATCACCGACTGCAGAAGACCAACAGGCAAAGAACTATCAAAAAGAGGGGCATATCGATCTTCCTTGGTTACAATCTATTTTAAAGAACAACAAAGCCGATTTTTACTTCTGTGGACCCGTTCCTTTCATGAAAGCAATGAACCAAGCATTAAAGGAATGGAATGTACCTGATGAGCGAATCCATTTTGAATTTTTTGGACCTAAAGGCAGTTTAGAGGTATAAGACTCTTAAAGTCGAGCTACTATGAGCTCGACTTTTTAATGTTATGAGATGATATATACCTTTTTACGAAAGAACGGTTATGCTATACTGAGCAAACTAACCATTCCATACAAATTACTGGAGGCAAGCATGCTAACATTTGAAGAAAAACTATCGATTATTACTGAATCCTTTCCTGAGTTAGAAAGAAAAAATGTTTCATTAGGAAGAGTCAACTTTCACTACAATGAAAGTTCGTACGACCAAAAGAATGTAGTATATCATCTACACCCTAACGGAAATGGCTTTGTATACGCTGGGAATATGACAGGGTATCAAACGAACGATAAAGGGATGGTAAACATCCGCGACTTTACTGAAAAGGCCCTTCGTTCTACAATTCGAAAGTCAATTCTCTCTCTTACTCCAAAGGAGAGTGAACAAGATCATGAGCCAAAAGAGGAAGTGTGGATTAATGATAATACAGTGACACTTACTTTACTAAAAGAAGAAGATATGTGGAATGTGTATGCGGATGAGACCTTGGACGGGACATTTCATTCATATAAACAAGCAGCACATTATTTAGAAGAAGAAGGATTTACATGTATTTAATTTGTTACTTAAAATTAAATTAGGCATTTGATACATTTTATGGTATGCTTCATGTAACCATTTTCCACTTGTGTCATATTAAGGCTGACTGTCTATATAGTCAGCCTTTTTACTTTATCGAACAAAAGCTAAAGTTTTTGTTTGGGCACGCCCAACAAAAAAAGGACTCTACTAAAGAGTCCTTTTTTTGTTCATTATGCTTTGTTTACATTAACAGCTTGAGGTCCACGTTGACCTTGCTCTACGTCAAATGTAACTGCTTGACCTTCATCTAAAGATTTAAATCCTTCGCCTTGGATAGCTGAGAAATGTACGAATACATCATCTCCACCTTCAACTTCGATGAAACCGAATCCTTTTTCTGCGTTAAACCATTTTACTGTACCTTGTTGCATGTGTGTTTCCTCCTGTGTGGATCTTATCCACGTTTTAATACTATCATTGCTCAAGTTTAGATATCAAAGGCGAAAAGTTTAAATACTTATCAATCCCGACATTTCGAACAAAAATAATTCTAGTTAATCGTAACAGATAAAGCCTAGAAATGCAAATGGGAGTTAATCCCCAGAGGTCCTTTTTAGTATTTATGCTTTACTAACACCTCTATTAACAAAGCATTATCCCTCACAAAACACATGTTCAAGCAATCGTCTATTATTTAAACCAGCCTTTTTCTCTAAACTTAGAGATAGCTTCAATTCTGTTGCCAACTTCTAGTTTATCCAAAATAACCGAAATATAATTACGAACCGTACCATTTGTTAGGGAAAGTTCTTTTGCAATTTCACTCGTACTTTTCCCATCAGAAATCAATTCCATAACTTGTTTTTCACGATTTGTCAGTGGATTTTTATTATCAAAGGCTAAATCGACTAATTCAGGAGCATAAACACGTCTCCCATCCATGATGACTCGTATTGAATTTGCTAGTTCATCACTAGGGCTGTCCTTTAACAAATAACCCCGCACATCAGCATTTCGTGCACGTTCAAAGTAACCTGCACGAGCAAACGTCGTTAATATAATAACTTTACAAGGTTGGTCAATAAGCTCCTCAGCCGCATCGAGACCGCTCTTTACTGGCATTTCAATATCCATGATACAAATATCAGGGTTATGCTCCTTAACTAAAAATAAAGCTTCCTCCCCGTTCCTCGCTTCACCTACCACTTCCATGTCTTCTTCTAAATTAAGTAAAGAACTAAGGGCCCCGAGCAACATCCGTTGATCTTCGGCAATGACAATACGAATCAAGTTAATCCCTCCTAGTTGTCTGCTTAATCACATTTGGTACACGGATATCAACCGTTACCCCGTCCGATTCCTCAATGTTCAAGCTTCCATTCACAAATTCCAAACGCTCTCTAATACCACGAAGTCCGTTCCCCCGAAAATCATCATCTCTACTTGGGAACCCAATGCCATTATCTTTTACAATGATTTGGAGTTCCTCATCTAGCTCCTTAATAACTACTTTACAGGTCGTTGCCTGACTATGCTTGATCACATTCGTTACAGCCTCTTTCAAACACATCGTTACGACATTTTCGATTAATAAGGGTGTATTCTTCAGCGCGGCATTTCCTTCGAATAGGAATTCCATGTTTGCCGCTTTTAAGATTTGCTGAATATAAACAATTTCATCTTTTAGCTTTGCTCCCCGCATATCCGACACCATTTCACGTACTTCTTTTAAAGCTGTTCTAGCCGTTTGATTAATATCACTCATTTCTGCTTTGGCTGAATCTGGATTAATTTGGACTAACTTTCTAGCTAAATCACTTTTCAATCCAATGAGAGATAACTTTTGGCCAAGTGTGTCATGTAAATCACGCGCAATCCGCTGACGCTCTTCTGCAACCATCAATTCAGAAATTCTTTTATTTGCATCTTCTAATTGTCCCTCTAATTTCTCACGTTTGTTTCTATGGTACGAAGTGATCGGCAAAAGAATCACACCGATCACTGAAATAATAATAAAAGGAAACTGAGCAAAAAATAATTCAGTTTGTGAAAAAAAGCTGAAACATACGGCACTAATCGTCGTTAAAAGATGAATGATATACATCGTAACAAAACCGATCTTACTCTGAATGTTCCCAATAAAAAAGGCTAAGAAAAGTGCAAAATAAACGTAACCATAAAATAATGTCATACCTATGCTTATTGCCATTTCAATGGATACCCAAAAATAGACAAGTCTTCCTTTAGAAATAAATGATAGACGGTACGAAAGAAAAAATACCAAAATCATTACAATACCGAAAATAATTTCTAATGCAGAAGATAACCTAAAGATAAAATAAAAAGGCAATAGACAAAAGATAATCCAAATATAGACGCTTAACCCTGTATTTTTTGGGAAGATATTATACCAATTTTGCATATTAGCCCCTCTCTTTCTTTTTTGTTAGGAGCAGCAATTTTATAGTACTTATCATACAATAAGAACTGCCCTTTGTCTGATCATATTAGATAGAAAAACATTCTAGAGGGCACTGAAAAGGTGAAAGTCGACCTTTATCAGTGCCCTCTAATAATTTGAACGTTTTTTCTCATAGCTATTTATGATTTTCCTTGAAGACTAACCTGTTTACTCTTAATTTGTACGTTAGATCTTGATTTTGGCATAAGATGCTTCACCTGTTTGAAGCTGACAAATGTCTTACTAGCTTCGTCATAAAGACGAAATCGGATAGATTGTAAACTAGAACCCATTGTAATCGTTGTTGCTTTTTGTAACGGTGGCGTTGTCTCATGTACTTTTTCCAAGTTATAATTTGGAACTCTTGGGCTTAGATGATGAACGTGGTGATAACCAATATTCCCTGTTACCCACTGCAATAATTTAGGAAGCTTGTAATATGAGCTTCCATCAATAGCTGCTTTTACATAGTCCCACTCTTCTTCATCTTCAAAGTAAGAATCTTCAAATTGATGCTGCACATAAAATAACCATATGCCTAATACTCCTGCTACAAACAGGATTGGTCCTTGAATAAGCAGAAAAGCCTGCCAACCAATCATCCAGATCATGAATGAATAAAGGGCAACAATTGAAACATTAATAACATGCGTATTCATTCTTTCTTTTTTTCTTGCGTCTTTACGATTGAAACGATTTGTAATGAAAAACAAGTATATTGGACCAAGTCCAAACATCACAAGTGGATTGCGGTAAAGTCTATATGACAACCTTTCTTTAAATGATGCATTCACATATTCATCCACTGTCATAATCCACACATCACCAGTACCACGCTTATCTAAATTTCCACTAGTTGCATGGTGAATCGAATGCTCACGCTTCCACTTTTCAAAAGGAAACATCGTAATAACACCTGTAATGGTTCCGATTATACTGTTAACCTTCTTATTTTTAAAGAACGACCCATGACAACAATCGTGAAAAATAATAAAAATTCGAACGACAAACCCCGCAGCTACAATCGCTAAGGAAAGTGTTAACCATATTGAGACCGACAAGCTCTGATACGCTAGAAACCATAATATGAAGAACGGTGGTACTGTATTTATTAATTGTTTGATACTCGATTTTAAGTCTGATTTTTCAAATGGTACAATGCTTTTTTTTAGTTGTGTTAATTTGTGATTACTCATAACTTCCCCCTTGAAAGGCTCTATTAGTTGATATCGGAGAACTAATACCTCTATCATAAAAGAAAACCATTGTCGCAAGAAGTCATGAACGTCAAGTAACAAATATGACATTTGTCATACTTGTCCGTTTCTAGGTCAATGAAAACAGTTTTAGCAAAGGATAGTAGGTTTCCTCTAAAAAACAAAAAAGCCCTCGCACACACTCAATTAGTGTCGGAGGACTATTCATTTGATTCTAATAAATATGCTATAAATAATCGACAGAACCTTCTTTTTTCGGTTTAAGAAAATTCAACCAACTCGGAAGCTTTGACTTTGCTGCCGCTGTCTCTCGATAGGCTTGTACAAATTCCTGAAAATGAACTTCTCTTTCTTCAAGTTTTTGTTGGATAAATAACTTCTCCTCTTCTTCTCGATGAATGTCTTGCCTTAATCTATTTAATTCTTCTTTTGTGCTTTCGGCTGTATCTACGATGGTGTGAGAATACGATTGAATAAGTGATTTTGTTTTGCTGTGTCCTGCATTCATTTCACTTTTTACTTCTTCTTTTACTTCTTGGATAAACTCTTCCTTTAGTCCTGCAATAGATTCCGTTAGTTCTTGAATGTTATCAATCGTTTCATTTTGTAATGATAAGATGACATCATAATCATGATGGTCTTCGTGTGGTTCATCAACCTCAACAGCGATGTTCGTATTAAGAATAAAGTTTACATTTTCCTCATTTATATTATTGTCTTTTAAGATTTTTATTTTCTTTAACATCTCGAGGTCATATTCCGTATACAGTCGCGCTCCTGTTTTTGTTCTTTGAACATAGAGAGCATTTGGAAACATTTCTTCCCATTCTCTCAGTTTTCCTACTGGTATTTTTAAGTACTTTGAAACTTCCTTAATCGTATATTTCTTTTGACTGTTTTCCATCCTCTCACCTCTTATCTAATATGTTTGTAGTACATATTAGATAAGAGTATGACTATTTTCCTCCTACTTGACAAAAGTTCTAATAATAAGTTGATATTCGGCAATAAGTGTTGTGTTTTGATACTTACCGGAACCCGTAAATCGAGCTTTTATTTGCTAACCAGAATGATACAAAACAGAATGCCCATACTACTAATCGACTACGTTGGCAGGAGTGATTTCATCATGAATATAAAATCAGGTATATATTATTGGTCTACTACTTTTCCAGCCCCCCCTACCCTCGACTTGAGCAGGATCTTAACTGCGATGTAGTAATTATTGGCGGTGGAAGCTCCGGCGCTCAATGTGCTTATTATCTATCCAATTCGAATTTGGACGTTGTTGTGATCGAAAAGAATAAAGTTGGTCAAGGTAGCACAAGTACAAACACTGCATTTATTCAATATTCCCATTGTTAAGAAAATGGGAATGATTTCACAACATAAGCTTTTTCCCCCTTAAAAAACTTTTATTCAATAATTAAAAAACCTCTATTACAGGACATATCCTGCAGTAGAGGTTTTCTAACTCCCTGATTACCAACTAATCAATACTTATTGGATCGAATTCCGCAAAAGATCCTAACCCTTTATAAAAAAATTTCTTCTTCATTACTTAATTAAATTTAGATAGTCTTTCAATTTCAACTTGCGGTGCTAAAACATCATTTACTGTTTCCACCACAACGTATTCATCTACTGTAAAAGAAGCAGTTCCTCTAATATCTTCTGAAGAAGCTCCAACAAGTACTTCATATGTCCCTTTTTCAAGTACCCATGCTGATTTTTCTTCATCAAACGAAGAAAGGTTCTTCGCATCTAACTCAAACTTCAGATTCTCTTTTTTACCTGGTCTAAGCTCTTTCGTTTTGCCAAATGCTTTTAACTCAAGCTCTGGCTTTTCAAGCTTTCCGTCAGGTGCCGACACGTAAACTTGAACAGCTTCTCGTCCTGCTACATCACCAGTATTTTCCACTGTAGCAAAGACTGTAATTTTGTCTTTGAAGTTGCCATTCCGGTTCACTCTAACATTGTCATAGTCAAACGTCGCATAAGATAAACCATATCCAAATTCATAGGCTGGTTCTAAATCGAATGTGGAATGGTAACGATAACCTACATAAATATCTTCTTCATAATCGAACTCATCATTAACACCAGGATACCTTTCAGCATAAGGAAGCTCAGCGTAATCAACTGGGAACGTTTGTGGAAGCTTACCTGATGGATTCACTGCTCCCGTTAAAACATCTGCTAACGCATTTCCTAACTCTTGCCCCGGCTGCCACGAAAGAACGATTCCATCCACTTTATCTTCCCAGCTTGCTGTTTCAAGCGGACCTTCAACATTGAGAACGGCAATAACCGATTTTCCTTGCGCACGGTATGCATCGGATACATCCTCAATCATTTTTAATTTAGATTCCGAAAGATAGAAGTCTTCCTCCGAACGGTCAGATCCGTACGTGCCAAATTCACTTGAAAGTACAATGATTCCGACATCTGTATTTTCAGCAGCTACTATCGCATCTTCTGCTATATCCATTTCAGGAAGTGTCGGGAACGTAGAAACGAAGAAGTTTCCTGGCGTTTGCTGGTATTCTTCTGTTGCCCTTAATTCTTCTACATACGTTTCATATTTTGAAAGTAATTCTTCATTAATTTTTAAACCAGCATTTTGTAAACCTTCTGGGATACCGATCTGATATGGTGCATACACAAGTGCACTTCCTCTTCCTCCCGTCATCGTTTCAATATTTGGTGTACCAAAAAGAGAAACACTTACATCATTAGCTAATGGCAATGAGCTATCTTCATTTTTTAGAAGAACCATTCCATCCGCAGCTGCTTGACGGGCCACTTTCGCACCAGCTTCCATATCAGGGTTATTCGTAGCTACTTCTCCTTTGAAAGTTGGAGTTTTGACAACGATATTTAGAATCGCTTTAATATTACGATCGAGGTACTTTTCATCTAAACTTCCATCGTTCACTGCAGTAATGATTCGATTGATTTGATTTAAGTTTCCTGGCATGAATAAGTCGGTACCTGCTTCAATTTGTTTGACGATGTCCCGATTATTTCCATTTTCCCAATCTGTCATCGCAAATCCATTAAATCCCCAGTCTTCGCGTAATACACTTGTTAAAAGATCTTTATTTTCCGTCGCATACGTACCATTTATCGCATTATAAGAGTCCATAATCGCCCATGGATCTGACTCTTTCACAGCAATTTCAAATCCCTTTAGATATATTTCTCGTAACGCTCTTTGACTCACATTCATATTACCGTTATTTAATGTTCTTTGATTATAAGCTGCAAAGTGCTTAATCGTTGTACCGATCCCATTATCTTGAACTCCGTTCACAAATTCAGCCGTCATAATCCCTGTTACAAGAGGGTCCTCGGAAAAGTACTCATAATTTCGTCCGTTCAATAAATAACTTTGAATGTTCATACCCGGAGCAAGTAATAAATCTATACCGTACTCTGAAAGTTCAGCTGCTGTGGCAAGCCCAACTTTATTGACTAATTCAGTATCCCAAGATGAGGCAAGAACATTTGGTGAAGGAAATTTCGTAGCATGATACGTATTGTCATCATCTGGTCTTGTTGGATCAATTCGTACCCCCATTGGTCCATCAGCTAAAACAATAGCTGGAATTCCTAGGCGCGGGATTGCTTGAGTCTGCCCTGCTGCACCTGGTACTTTTCTAGATTGCGCTCCTATAATTTCCCCATTAACTGGGTCAAGTGCAACCGTATTCGCTCCTACTACCATTGCTGCTTTCTCTTGTAACGTCATCGCTTCTATAACGGCATTAATTGAAGCAGCATCAACCAATTGAGGAACTTGTTGTGGAGTTTCGTTCTTTGCCTCAGCAATAGGTGATGCATTACTATTTGGATTTGCAGCAAGTGCTGAGTCAATATGAAGTCCACTAAAAACTAAACCGGATGCTAACGCAATGGCTAGCAACTTTCTTTTCTTCTTCCTCATTTTTTTTAACATACACTCTTCCCCTTTCAAAAATAAAATCTTTCCTCCTCTTGAGGTGTAAGCGTTAACAATTTAATTTTACTAGGTAGAAACTAGTTATTTTTTCAAAAGATATTGATTTTTTTGTCATTTGTAGCACTTTATTGCTCCCTTAAGAAAATGAAAAACAAAAACGAACCCCGATTGACATTTGAAGTCACTATTACAGCCCGGGATCGTCACTCAATGAAGTAGCAGTGGCTCCGAAACGTTGCGCGCTTGCTATGAGAAACCCCTCATAGCGGACTTTCAAAAAACAGCAACGGTTCCGCTCGTTGCTTAGAGGGCACTGAAAAAGGGAAAATCACCCTTTTTCAGTGCCCTCATCGGAGTTCGTCAACTCTTACCCTTTTACAGAACCAGCAAGTAAACCTCTAACAAAAAATTTACCTAAAATAATATAAACCAATAGTGTTGGTAATGCCGCCAATAATGCACCGGCCATCTGTACATTCCATTGTACGATCTGACTGCCAGATAGATTTTGTAAGGCAACCATGACTGGTTGTTGGCTTGTTGTCGTTATCGATACTGCAAAAAGAAATTCATTCCATATATTTGTAAATTGCCAAATTCCCACAACGACAAAACCTGTAATTGATAGAGGAAAGACAATATGTCGGTATAGTCGGAAGAATCCCGCCCCATCTACTCTACCTGATTCAAGCATCTCATCAGGGATACTAGCATAGAAATTTCGGAACATCAGTGTTGTTATAGGTAACCCATAGACAACATGAACAAAAATAAGTCCAGGAATCGTATTATACAACCCTACTTCTCTTAAAAACTGAATGAGAGGAATTAAGATACTTTGATAAGGAATAAACATTCCAAATAAAATAGCTGTAAACACCCAATCTGAGCCTTTGAACTTCCACTTTGATAACACATACCCATTCATTGAACCAAAAAGTGCAGATAAAATCGTTGCAGGTATCACTAAATAAAATGTATTTATTAGATTAGGAGAAAGACGTGAAAAAGCATGAGAATAACTGCTCCAATCAATCGAACTTGGCAACGCCCACATTTGCTCTAGTGTCACTTCTTCAATTGGCTTTATGCTTGTAATGAACATGACGTAAACAGGCATTAAAAAGAACAAACTTAATGCAATGAGAATAATATATATCATAGGGCGATAGAAAGATTTAGCGACCATTACGATACACCCTTTCTACTTGAGATCAAATATGGAACGATGAAAATAGCTACTGAGACAAGCATGATGATGGCAATTGCGGCACCATTGCCATAGTAGTTAGCTCGGAATGTAGTCTCAAACATGTACACACCTGGTACATCTGTTACAAAGTTGGCTCCTGGTCCTGTCATCGCATAAATTAAGTCAAAAATCTTCAAAGAAATATGAGCCATGATGATAATGACGCTCATTGTAATTGGTGTTAATAAAGGTATAATAATCTTTCGGTAAATTTGAAATTCCGTAGCTCCGTCCATCCTGGCGGCTTCTCGAACTTCGTCAGGTATCGCTCTTAGCCCTGCTAAGTACATTGCAATGGAGAAACCAGACATTTGCCAAACTGCTGCAATGACTACAGCTATCGTAGCAACTGGGAGACCAAATTCGATTTTCCCAATATTAATGGCAGGAATGATTGTTGTATCCGTATACCATCGCGAGTCTAATCCAAACTTTTCCAAAAAGAGATTAATTCCTGTAGATGGGTGTAACAACCATTGCCAAACAACACCAGTGACAACGAAAGATAAAGCCATTGGAAAGAAAAATATATTTCTAAATAAAGATTCCTGTTTTAACTTTTGATCTAATAAGATCGCTAACGTTTGCCCAATTAAGATTACAGCTCCGATGAAGAGAACTGTGAAGAAGACCGTATTTCTTAAATCAGCTTGGAAGCGAAAATCTTGAAAAAGAAAAGCATAGTTTTTTACCCCTGCAAACGATAAATCTGGAACTAATGAATTCCAATTACTAAATGATACATATCCAGTCCATCCGATAAAGCCATAGACAAAGATTGCTATTAGAATGATAGAAGGCGAGATAAACAATAAAGCATAAATTTGATCAATATTTAATTTCTTTTTTCTTTTCGGTTGTGGGATTGGTTTTACACTAGTATTGGGTACGATACTTTGCTTAGTTGCATCATACTCTTTCATTGGTTCCATATGACTTACCCCTTTACTTATAAAGAAAAGAGGAAGAGTATCTCATCCTCTTTTCTTCATATTTTTGATGTTTACTGAGCTGCCATTTTTAATGAATCAACAAATTGCTCTACATTTCTTTGTGTCACAAAAATGTTAATTGCTTGGTTAATTTGAGTGACAACTCCCTCAGCAGCAGATGAACCGTGTGCTAAACTAGCTGCTAACTCTCCATTGTTAAAATCATCAATTGTCTCTTGACCATACTCGTCATAATTGGAAAGATCAGCGTCCACTCGCGCAGGAATTGAACCTTTAAGAGGGTTGAATGCATCCTGACCTTCAACAGAGCCCAAGACAGCTAAAAACTCTTTAACAGCATCTGGATTGCTAACTCCCTTTGGCAATCCAAAGGTATCTGTAATAACTAGGAAAGTTCCTTCCGTTTCTGGTGTTGCAACCCATCCAAAGTCTTCTTTTACAGTTAGATTTAAGTCATTTACAAAATATCCTTTAGCCCAGTCACCCATAACATTCATAGCAGCTTCACCATTAGCAACTAACTGTGATGCATCTTGCCAGTTACGAGAACTGTGGTCTTCATTTACGTAATCAAGCATTCTCCCAAAAGTTTCAATTGCCTCTACCACAGAAGGGTCATCAAACGCTAAGTCCCCAGTCCATAATGCACTATATTGATCTGCTCCTAAGACCCCTAATAACACTGTTTCTAGTAAATGGGTTGCTGTCCAAGGTTCACGGTCTCCAAGTGCAAGTGGTGTTACACCATTTGATTGTAGTTCTTCTGCAACCGTAAAGAACTCGTCGAATGTCGTTGGTACTTCTAGTCCATGCTCTTCAAAAATGGCTGTGTTATACCAAAGAACATTTGAACGGTGAATATTGACAGGTACTGAATAAATGTTTCCATCTTCACTCACTAAATCGATTAAATCTTGTGGAAACTTATCCATCCATCCTTCTTGTTCATATAGATCATTAAGAGGCTCCATTTGCCCTGCTGCTACCCAAGAATCATTAAGCTCTGCACCACCATGAACTTGGAATGTGCCAGGGGGATCATTTCCTTGAATACGGCTCGTCAATACTGCTTTGGCATTTGTACCTGCCCCTCCAGCTACTGCTGCATTTTCTACTTTAATTGTTGGGTGCTTCTCTTCAAATAAATCAATTAATGCAAGTAACCCATCTTCTTCCCCTGCTCCTGTCCACCAACTAAAAATTTCCACAACTTCCTGTTCTGCAGAAGGTTCCGTTGCATCTCCTCCTTGTTCTGATGAGGTTTCAGAAGAACTTTCATCAGAACCACAAGCAGTCACTGTAAAAAGAGACAGTGCTAATGCTGAAGCTGCTAGCCACTTCTTTTTCATCGTTATCTCCCCTTTTTCTCAATTTTCTAACTCACACTAAAAATTTATCATACCCCTCCGCGATAGAAACCGCTTTCATCTGTAATCTTTTGTCATCTTCTTCACTATTTTGCTTTTTCAAAGAAAAAACACCCCAACTATAACCTTAGTTTGAGGTGTTATTGTAACTTTTATATGACCTTAAAGTGCTTAGCCCGATATTCGCTAGGACTTTCGCCAGTTGTTTTTTTATATACGCGACTAAAGTAATTAGGATCTTTATACCCAATCGTTACAGCAATCTCTTTTAAACTTAAACTTTCAATATTTAACAGTTCTTTGGCTTTTTTGATCCTTAGCTGCGTTACATAATCAATAAACGTCATATCATAACGCTCTTTAAATAATTTGCTAAAGTAATAAGGGCTTAATCCAATAAAATCTGCCGTTTCATCAAGCGTGACTCCTTTGTGATAATTGCGTTCGATATATTCTTTTGCCCGAAGTAATAAGCCCTTAGCATCATTTTGCCGCCACTCTCTTATCTCATGTATTAACGAAACCAATTGTGATTTTGCGTATTCTTTAACTTGTGTAAGAGTGTTAAGCGATATAAATTCATGCTGAAAAGGCATATTAATCCCTATTTCCTTCAACATTCTCGAAACAACAATAAACAAATCTCTTAAACTTGATTTAACATTTTTCAAATTGTGATGTGATGCTTCTACAATCGTATAAAAATACTGATCAAATAATCGTAAAGAACCGTCTATATCGCCATTTTTTATTGACTCTAATAGCTTCTTTTCTTGCTCAATTGGAATTAATTGTTCTCTTTTCTTCTTTAGGCTCTCATGATAAATTAAATAATTAGCTGTATCCGTGCTATAGACAAATTCTAATGCTACAAGGGCTTCTTCATAAGATCTTGAAAATTGCTCCAATTTAGCAACATACGACCCAGCTCCAGCAATAAGCCGGCAATCATGTTGCTGATTTTTAAAGTTATGGATGATTTTTAAGATATATCGGTCTAACTCATTCCTCCCGTCACTTTGTCCCATCTTTGTATCTATTAATATAAAGACAGGGATATGTAGACCAATCATTGGACCTACTAGGCAATTATCCACTTCATTTTGAAGAATCTCTTTAAGTTGGTGATACCAAGTTAATTTAAGTGATCGACTAGCTTCAACCGGACCGCTATCGAAAGAAAAAACCAGAGCAAATCCTTCTTTTCCATCTATATTAAGCCACTTGCTCCATTCGCTTATATTTGTATCTTGGATATGATCCATTAATAAATAAACAATTGATTCCGTTTGAACAAAAGATGATATACGTTCTAAACGGGTTGATAACTCTAATATTTGCTCGTCTTCCTGTCTTCCTTCTTCAATCTCTTCCACCGTCCGATCAATTGCTTCTAATATATCGTTCTTTTTACTTGGCTTTAATAAATATTCCTTAACGCCATACCGCATCACTTGCTGTGCATAGTCGAACGTATTAAAAGCTGAAACCATAATGAATTTAATTTCAGGATGTTCTTCATGAATCCTTTTCACAGCTTCTACACCGTCTATTCCAGGCATCTTAATATCCATAAAAATAATATCGGGCTTTAAGTTATTCGCAAGCTCAATTGCTTTTCTTCCATTTCCTGCTTCACCAACAATTTCAAGATTTGTTCGTTCTGACCGAATAATAAAGGTTAATCCCTCACGCTCAATTACTTCATCATCCACGATTAATATCTTAATCATCTTTTGCCTCCTTGAAATGTATTGGTAGCTTTAATCGTATAATCGTCCCTTCTCCAGGACTTGAGATAATATCCATTACATCTACTTTCTGATAAAAGATCTCTAGACGCCTTCTTACATTTTGCATTCCAATACCCGTTGAATGCCCTTCCCCTTTTTGATGAGTTCCCATTTTTTTATGTTCATTTTTTAAAAGGCTTAATCGTGTCCTTTCGTCCATCCCTACTCCGTTATCACAAATATCTACAATCAAGTGATCCTCTTGTTGATAAATTTCCAACGAAATTTTTGCACCTTCCTCTAGTTCTTCAATCCCATGAACAAAAGCATTTTCTACAATCGGCTGCAAAGTTAAACAAGGGATTGGTATAGATAAATCTATATTTTCATGATTTATTTCAAAGGAAATTCTGTCTCCAAATCTAGACTTTTGAATATAAAAGTATTCTTTTACTATTTCTACTTCCTCATTGAGCAGCATTGTTTTATTTAAGTTTCCAAGATTATATCGTAGCAAAGTAGAAATAGAACTTATTAACTGGCCCGTCCGTTCTGCACCTTCTATATAGGAAGTTTTCAAGATTGCATTCAGCGTATTAAAAAGAAAATGCGGATTAATCTGATTCTGTAAGCTCTTCAGTTCCATTTCTTTCAAAGCTTGATTAAGCCTTGAATTTTCTTGAATTTCATCAACTAACTGACGAACATTTCTTTTCATTTCATTGAACGTTTTTGAAAGGAACCATAGTTCGTCTTTTGAGGATACTTGAACATCTTTGCCTTCAAAATTCCCCTTCGAAATTTCATGTGCAGCTGTATTTAACGTTGAGATTGATCTCGTAATACCTGTTGAGAACCAAACTGCAAACAACGTACTGATGATAAAACTTGCAAATATAATAGCGATCCCCATATAGTTGGTTATTCGCTGCTTCTCAACCATACTTTCGTAAAACTGATGATAATCTGTTAACTCTTCATTAATTAACATTAAAGTTGTTTCATGAATGAACGTGGAAATCAGTTCTGTCTCAAATAAATTATCATAATAAAGGTCTATATCTCCTGACTCAAAGCTTAACACAGTCAGATCCGATTGTTCTAATAGACTTGAGATCATATTTTCATAATTTTTAATTTGTATGATGTTGTTAGAATATGGCTTCAGATCCTCAAGTTGCTTCTGTAACTGGATCAAACTTTCTCTATTCTTGGTATATTCTTTTAATAACTCTGGAGAATCCTCAATAATATAAAGCGTTAATTTATCATAAATCGCATTCGTTGTTTGAGTAATTTCATTTAAAAGCAAAAAGCGCCTAAAGTTGTCATCATACTCACTTACAGCATTTTTATTATTTTGGTACAACATTAAAGAGACCGCTACCATGATAAGTAGTAAAGTAGCAAAATAAATTAATAGTTTTGTTCTAATTTTAATCATTTTCACTCCCTAATTAAGTGCATCTCTGTTTCTAGGTCGGGTAGATCCGCTTTACGAATAATCTTGGTTTCAGTATGGTTAACAATAGACTTAGGTTGATAAATGAAGCTTTCCATCAACACTTCAACACTTTTAAAGCCCATTTCAAAAGGCTTCTGTACAACAACGGCATGAATTTCATTCCCTTCCAACAACTTTATCGTTTCATCAAGTGTATCGAAAGCAATAATGTATAGATCATTCACATTTACTTTGTTCTTTGCTGCAACAATCCCGATTCCATCTAAAGCACTAGTTCCATAAAACGCATTTATTTCTTCATATGTTCGTAATAATTGATAAGCTTTTTGCTCGGCTTCCAATCTAGAAATATTTGATTCCTCGACTGCTACCACTTTTATTCTTTCAATGTCCTTAATCATATCCTTAAACCCTTGTACTCTTAACTGTTGATGTTCGGAATTGAAATTCCCTGTAATAATCCCGACTGAGACCTCTCCTTCTGTATCCTCAATTAACGCTTTTCCAGCAAGTAAACCTGAATAATAATTATCCGTCCCTATATACGCAACCCTATCACTACTTGGAGCATCGGTATCAATTGTTACCACTGGAATGCCACTTTCAATAGCTCGATTAATGGCAGGTACAAACTCTTCTTCAGTTAAAGCTTGTGTAATGATTCCATCTACTTTAGACGCGACTGCCATGTCTATAAGCTTTAAATGCTCTTTTATGTTCGATCGTTTGGGTCCTTTGTACTCAACATGGACGTCAAAATAGTTCTCTGCTTCTTTAGCCCCTTTTTCAACTAGACGCCAGTAGTCATTATCTGCCTCTTCTCCTATTAAAACAAAATGATAGGTAGGTAGTTCTTTTGCAACAAGTTGGGTTAACTTCTCATTTATATTAAGCGTTTTCAAAAATGAACTACTTATAAATATTCCTAATGATAGTAACGTTACAAAACCGATGATAAATAATGATACACTCATTCTTCGTTGCAAACAGGCATCCCCCTTCTTTAGAAAATCTTACCAACATTTTACTTATTTTTTGATAAGAAGTATATGCTACCTTAGTATCACACTAGGAAAGCATATTATATATCCTTATTTTGAGATATCCTACATCCGAATTACTTTATGAGCATATTGTCCTAATACTAAACGATTTGATTAGTTCTATATAGAAAAGTCCCTAATAAAGTGAGCGCATGAGAAGTTCATTCTAATTATGGAACACATAAAAAAATGCGGTCATACTCCGCATTTTTAAATAAATAACTTTTAATATGTTTGTTTCCAATCAAAGTAAGATCCACTACCATTGCATCCAGCACAATGATAATAAGAGGAATTAACCATGTACACTTCCGTTCCTAGTAAGTTAAAGCCTTTTCCCTGGCATTCAGGGCAGACCCCTTGTGACTTAAAGAGTTCAATTCTGCGTTCATTTCTTTTATCAATCCAATCACCAAAAATATTCATTATTCCCATTATTTCTCACCTCGAAAGTAGTTTCCCAAAAAGATGAGGGGTTATTCATGGGGCACTTCTCCTTCCACAAAAAGAAAAAGCTGCCAAAAGAGCAGCTTTCCCACAACTTATTTCTGAGCTTGTAGTTCACTCACTGACTGTTTTAACTCATGCTTAATTGTAGCTTGAGCAGCAGCAAGGCGGGCAAGTGGTACACGATATGGTGAGCAACTAACATAATCTAACCCTACTGAATGGCAGAATTCTATGGAATGTTTCTCTCCTCCGTGTTCTCCACAAATTCCTGTCTTTAATCCTGGCTTCGTCCCTCGACCAAGCTTCACACCAGTTTCTACTAGCTTTCCTACACCTTCTTGATCAAGAGATGCAAATGGATTTTCTGGTAAAACTTTGTTTTCAATGTATGATTGAAGGAATTTTCCTTCTGCATCATCACGACTGTATCCAAATGTTGATTGCGTTAAATCATTGGTTCCAAATGAGAAAAAGTCTGCTTCTTCAGCAATGTGATCGGCTGTTAATGCGGCGCGTGGAACTTCAATCATAGTCCCTACTAAATAATCAAATGTCTTTCCAGTTTCTTCTTCTACTTGTACACCAGCATTGATGACCAACTGACGCATTTCCTTTAACTCATTTACATGGCCGACTAATGGAATCATGATTTCCGGCTTTACATCGATGCCTTTATCCATTCCTTTTGCAATGGCATAGAAAATGGCTTTTGCCTGCATGAGGTAGATTTCGGGATATGTCATTCCAAGTCGGCATCCACGATGACCTAACATTGGATTAAACTCATCTAATTGGCGCACTTTTCGCAGGAGATATTCCTTCTCTCTCAACTCTTCCGAATCAGGTTTGGTCATTTGTAGTTTTGTTACTTCAACGAGCAGCTCCTCTTTATCTGGTAAGAATTCATGAAGAGGAGGATCTAACAAACGAATCGTAACAGGGCGACCCTCCATTGCCTCAAAGATTCCTTCAAAATCCTCTTGTTGCATTGGTAACAGCTTACTTAAAGCAACTTCACGCTGTTCGTAAGTTTCAGCAAGTATCATTTCTTGAACGATTGGAATGCGATTTGCATCCATAAACATATGCTCCGTCCGGCATAATCCGATTCCGCCTGCCCCAAATTCAACCGCTTTTTGTGCGTCCTCTGGATTATCCGCGTTTGCTCTGACCCCTAATTTTCTCTCTTGATCTGCCCACGTTAATAGTAATTGAAACTCTTCTGATAGCTGCGGAGCAATCATTGGAATTTCCCCTAAGAAAATTTCACCTGTAGATCCGTCGATCGTGATCACATCCCCTTGTCTCACAATCGTTTCTCCTACTTTAAACTGCTTTCCTTTTAAGTCAATCTTGACAGATTCAGAGCCACAAATACAAGCTTTTCCCATTCCTCTTGCTACTACTGCTGCGTGGCTCGTCATCCCACCGCGACTCGTCACAGTAGCTTGTGCTGCGACAATTCCATGGATATCATCAGGTGTTGTTTCTGGACAAATTAAGATCACCTTTTTCTCTTCTTTTCCTAAACGTTCAGCGTCATCCGCATCAAACACGACTTGACCTGTAGCAGCCCCAGGTGAAGCAGGAAGACCTTTCGCTAGTGGATTCCGCACATAAGAATCATCAATACGACTGTGAAGCAGCTGATTCAATTGATCTGGATCAACCCGCAAAATGGCTTCTTTTTTGCTTATAATCTTTTCTTCTACTAAATCAACTGCTATTTTAATAGCGGCTTGAGCGGTTCTTTTACCAATTCTTGTTTGCAGAATGAATAGTTTACCACGTTCAACGGTGAATTCAATGTCTTGCATGTCTTGATAGTGCTGTTCAAGAAGGTTGCACATATCCACAAATTGCTGGTACACATCTGGCATTTCCTGCTTGAGAGTAACGATTGGCTGTGGTGTACGAATTCCGGCAACTACATCCTCTCCCTGAGCATTGATTAAGTATTCACCATAAAGCTTCGCCTCCCCTGTAGAAGGATTCCGTGTAAACGCTACACCGGTACCAGAATCATCACCCATGTTTCCGAACACCATACTTTGAATATTGACAGCGGTTCCAAGATGGCCAGGAATTTTTTGAAGACGACGGTATACAATTGCCCGTTGATTATTCCAAGAATCAAATACTGCACTAATAGAAAGGAACAATTGCTCTTTAGGATCTTCTGGGAATGAACTTTTTGTATGATTCTTCACAAGTTTTTTGTAGCCTTGAATCACTTCTTTCCAATCATCAGCTGACATTTCAGGATCGGTTTCGTATCCTTTTTCTTCCCTTATTTCTTCAAGTAATTGCTCGAAATAAAAGCCATCCACTTTTAAGACAACATCACTAAACATTTGGATAAATCTGCGGTAAGAGTCATACGCAAACCTTGGGTTGTTCGTAAGCTTTGCCATTCCTTCAACCGTTTCATCGTTCATTCCAAGATTTAAAACCGTGTCCATCATTCCTGGCATTGAATGAACCGCACCTGAACGAACAGAAACTAGCAATGGATTCTTTGGATCTCCTAGTTTCTTCCCTGTTTTTTCTTCAAGATTAGTTAGTGCTTCTAATACTTGCCGCTCCATTGCATCAGAAATTGATTTTCCTGCATCATAATATGCATTACAAGCCTCTGTCGAAATGGTGAATCCATAAGGAACAGGCAACCCAATGCGAGTCATCTCTGCTAAGTTTGCTCCCTTTCCACCTAAAAGTTCCTTTTTATCGCCGCTTCCTTGATCAAACATATAAACAAATTTATTCACGATTTCCTACCCCTCTCTTTTTCAACATGGCTAATAATAAATCGGCCGTCTCTTCAACAGCTTTGTCTGAGACATTAATAATGGGACATCCAATACGTTTCATTATTTTTTCAGCGTATTCTAGCTCTTCTAGGATCCGGTCTAAATCGGCATATTTCGCTACCGACAGACCTAAGTTCTTCAATCGTTGTTTGCGAATTTCATTTAACTTATCTGGTGTAATAACCAGGCCGACACATTTATTCTTTGAAACTTTAAAAAGCTCATCGGGTGGACACACTTCTGGTACTAGTGGAACATTCGCTACTTTGAAACGCTTATGTGCCAAATACATAGACAATGGAGTCTTTGAAGTTCGAGAAACTCCAATTAGTACAATATCTGCACGTTGAATTCCTCGTACATCTTGCCCATCATCATACTTGACAGCGAACTCAACAGCTTCCACCCTCCGGAAATAGTTGGCATCCAACTTCCTTATCAACCTTGGCTGACGTTTCGGGAGCTTATTGAACTTTTGAGAAAAGGCTTCCATAAGTGGACTCATCAGATCAATCGCTAAAATTCCTTCCTCTTCCGCCCTTTTATCTAAGTATTCTTTCAAAGTAGGAATAACAAGTGTATAGGCGATGATCGAGTTGGTGCATTTAGAAACAATAATGACATGCTCGAGATCTTTTATTTCCTCCACATAGGAAACATGCTCAATCTCAACTTCTCCCCCATTAAATTGGGATGCGACGGCTTTCACCATCAACTCAGCCGTTTCACCAACTGAGTCAGAAACGACATAGACAACTTCCTTTTCTTTCACATCGATTCCCCTTTACCTTTTTCGTTTAACAGCGTCTTTCATGAAATTGTCTTGGTCATTTCATGATGGCACCTACTATGTACCACATTGTTTGACTATCAGGCCCCTACAAAACTTGTTTTTATGGACTATATCAGGTTGATAGTCTACTAGTATTCAAACTTATATGTGACATACTATTTAAGGAAATAACACAAATGTGCCATACACTAAATTAAATAGTATATTACCATTGATCATGTTTCGTTACAACCCCTTTTTTCCATTTAACGCAATTAAGAGTCAGAAATTTCTTTAAATTGTTTATTTTTTAAGCTATAACAAAAAAAAGCTTGCCAAGATAGTTAGCAACCTGCATAATTTATCGCTTTTTTTCTTATGTCCGTTTGGTGGTCAACCTGGGGACAAGCACATTTTTATAATCCGCACCATATTCATTATACTTGTCCAGTTCAACTCTACTAAACTTGAATAAGCTATTTATGAAACACATAGAAAGGAGGAAAATAAAATGGCTGAAAAGAAAGTTGAGCCAAAAATCACAGTAGAATTAGCAAAAAAGCTCTTAAATGACAAAAGTGTATATTTGACAGAAGAAGGTAGAAGACGTTTACTTGAAATCGTAAGAAACGAAGATTATTTTAATAACCAAATTATTCATTAATTAATATAGAATGATTCTTCTAAAATGAAGTACTATCTGAAAGGAGAGAAAAAAGATAAAGTATTTTGACAAATCCCAATTGAAAAAGCTCCTAGAAAAAGGTTCTCTCACTGCCTTGTATCTCAATGGGACAAGAACCTTTTTCTTTCTATTTTATAAGCAAAAAACTGCTCAACTGGTTGAAGATTTCTATAAAAATTAATTATAATGGAAAGCATTGAAACAATCACAATAGAAATTAGATGGTATTATGAGTTTCTCTACTTACATAGACAACCATTCAAAACAAAGGAGTATTAGAATATGAACACAAAAGCTTTTTCCATGGCTCTTATTACTATTATTATTTGGGGCTCTACTTTTGCTGCGATTCGTGCTAGTTTACATGGAGGTTACGAGCCTGGTCACTTAGTATTGGTTCGCTACTTGATTGCTTCTAGCTTATTTATCCTTTATGCCCTATGGCCTGGGAGTAAGTTTCGGTTACCTCGCAAAGAAGACATCATAAGGATTCTTATCCTCGGCTTTATAGGAATAAGTGTTTATCATATTGGGGTTACTTTTGGTGAAATGACCATTACTGCAGGTGAAGCAGGAATGCTCATTGGCTCAGCACCTATCTTCACAGCGATCATAGCAATTCTTGTATTAAAGGAGAGTTTAAGTTCATTCGGATGGATTGGGTTAGGGGTTGGTTTTTTTGGGATTCTTCTCATTACATTAGGTTCTGCAGGTCCATCTCTGACAATCTCTACAGGAGCTTTCTTAGTGTTGATGGCAGCTATCGCAACATCGATATTTTTCGTTTTTCAAAAAAAACTCCTAGAGCGCTATAACCCTATTGAATTAACAGCTTACTTTACTTGGGCGGGTACGATTCCATTTTTCATTTTTTCTCCCGGGCTGTTTACGTCCATTCAAAACGCGACATTAGAAGCGAATTTATCTGCTCTCTATGTTGGAATTTTTCCAGCTGCGATAGCTTATGTTACTTGGGCCATTGCTCTTTCTTTAGGGAATGCAAGCTCTGTGACGAGCATGATGTATCTTGAACCAGCAGTTGCTGTTCTCGTTGCTTGGGTCTGGCTTAAGGAATTACCGACAACTCTTTCACTTATTGGAGGCGCAATTGCACTGCTAGGTGTATTGATAGTGAATGGATTAGGGAGAAAACGTGAAATCTCTTATGAGAAAGCCTCTTAGGCAAGGTGCAAAAGCTCCTTGCCTTGTATCTTACAATATAAAAGTAACCATAATATACAGCCCCGTCGTAATTCCTGCTGCAATCAACGCAGGTTTCAATTTATATTTTGCATATTCTATTACAGAAAGGCCCAAAATCTTCGCGATTGTATTTGTATCATCACTTAATGGTGACGCAAACGCTCCAAACGCACCGCTAGCAAACACAGCTCCAATAACTAATGGCAGCGAAACATCACCAACTAATGCTAGCGATATTCCCAGAGGCATCAAAATCCCCCATGTCCCCCACGCCGAACCAATAAAATACGAAACCGCTGCTCCAAACACAAAGATAAGCGGCGCAATAAACATTTGCGGAATCCATCCTGAATGGGCTGTAACAAACGCTGAGAACCCTAAGTCATCTGTAATAGATGAGAGTCCCCACACAATTGATAACAACAAGATGACTGACATTAATTCGTTTCCACCTGCGATAAATCCATCAATCAGCTCACTTAGTTTAAAACGTTGAACCAAGTAAAAGCCAATTGATAGCAAGACCGTGATCAGAAGAGCGACAACCATTGCATCTAAGACATCCGCTTCAATAAAAGCCTCAAAAAATCCAAATCCTTGGACGTGACCATCCCACCACGTTAAAAATAACGTCAAACTAATGACCAAAATCAATGGCAGTAGCAAATTCATCGGTTTAATCGGTAGCTCTTTTGAGACCCCAGGATGACAGTCATGCCAATCATCTTCCTCTTCTACCGTCTTTTCATTAATTTGCATAGGAGCTGTTGATTTCTTTTTTGAATGATGAAAAAAACTTAAGTACACACCTAATAAAATGGTAACGATTGAAAAGAAATTAAACGGAATGCTTTGAATGAACAACGAGTAAGGGTCTAACTCTAATCCTTGATTTTCGGTCGCTATTTGAATGATCGACACCATATAACCGACAAAAGCCGTTGCAACAGGAATTAACACAATTATCGGTGTTGCTGTCGTTTCAATGACAAAGCCAAGTTCAGCTGTTGTCATTTTTACTTTTTTCAAAAGAGCTCTCATTATTGGAGCAATTGTAACAAATCGAAAGGTTGGAGCCGCAAACGTTCCAATTGTAGATACATACGTTAAAATAAGTGCTTGTTTTCTCGTTTGAATTTTTTCTGCTGCCTTCTCAACAAATCCCCTAATCCCACCTGTCATTTTAATCATGCCAACCAATCCTGAAAAGGCATATAAAAAGACAACAATTTTGATATTATTCGTATCAATTAATGCCTGAACTACATAAACGAACATTGTTTGTATACCACCGAGAATCGATGGATCCAAAATATAGGATCCCACTAGCAAGCCTAAAAAAAGAGCTGGAAGTACTTGCTTTGTATAAATAGCTACGGGAATTACCACTAAAAACGGGACGATCGAAAGCCAGCTTAATTCCATCTCTATCACCTATCTTAAATTAATTCTAAAGTTTTTACTGTTTTAGAATGTGATGGAGTTTGGAATTTATACTAAAAGCTGGATTATTCATGTTGAAGTTTTTACAATGTACGTCAGCTCTTTTAAATTGAAAGTTGCACGCTCCTACAAAAATTCCTGTATACTGTACATACTAATAACAAATCACAAGCGAGAGGATCCTGTTCATGTCTATCGAAAAACCAAGAAAGAAAATCAGCCTGCAAGATGCCATTAAACAACAACTTGAAAACAAAAAGAAGCAAACGAATACCAATAGACCTTCAAACAATCCATACCAATCAACTAAACAAATGAAGAGTCAACAAACCAAAAAACAAAACAATCAACGAAAACGAACCGGGGTTTAGTCTAAAATTACAGAAAGTGACAGCCCTCCAAGTGAAGTAAGGCTGTCACTTTCATATCAATCCTCCCTCGTTAGTCAACTGCTTCTGTTCCATCTTTATTTGGTATTGTAACGACGAAGGTTGAACCGACTCCCTCTTCACTTAGGACGTCAATTGAGTAATTATGGATCCCTAAGATTTTTTTCACAATAGATAAACCAAGGCCATTGCCATCAATTGAACTTCCTCTGGCTTTGTCAACTTTATAAAATCGATCAAATAAATAAGGAATTGCTTCTTTTGTGATTCCTTTACCATAATCTTTGACGCTCACTGAAACACCTTTATCCCCTCTTTTTAACTCAATATGAATGGCCCCTTTTTGAGAAGAATATTTGATTGCATTTGTGATGAGATTTAACCAAACTTGTTCCAATAAATCTTGATCTGCCATCACTTCAATCGGCTCTAATTCTAAGTGAATTTGTAACTCTCTTATTTTCCATTGTGGTTCTGTTGCTAACACCGTTCTTCTAATTTGTTCATCTAACCGGTACCGCTCTGGACGATAAGGATGATGCTCTGAATCTAGAGATGCAAGTCTTAATAAATTTTCACTTAGCCTAGAAAGCCGGTCGGTCTCGTGATAGATAATATCCAAGTATTCTTTTTGATTCTGTGTTGGTATCACTTCATCTCTAATTGCTTTCGTAAAGCCTCTAATTGATGTGAGCGGAGACTGAATTTCATGCGATACACTACTAACAAAATCATCACGCATTTGATCAATCTTCTCGACCTCTGTTGCCATATGATTAAAGCTAGTAATTAGTTCACCAATCTCATCTTTGTTTTTGCTTTTTATACGTACAGAGAAATTACCTTTTGCCATCTCTTTTGCAGCATGTGTAAGCATTTTAATAGGGTTAACCAGATGACGAGAAGCTAAAAAAATTAGCAAGCTGCCTACAAGCAGTACCAAAATGAGAGAAATATTGATAATCCCTCTAATACCCTTCATCTCTTCTTCTGAATTTATATAAACAAACAAGGCATATGGTTCATTCATGATTTCTACTTGGAATCCGGCTCCCTTTGTAACATCGCCTCTTCTATGAGAGAGAGTCATGGGCACTTGTCCATCTGACTGAAACACACTCGCAATATCTTCATCGGAAATAACAAACGGCGTATGCTGTTCCAGTAAAGGAACACCCTCTTCGTCCATAATCATAATGTCGAAATGATAAGATTCTAATGTTTCTGCCATTTCGGGCAACTTTTCTGGATCGGCTAATTCAATTATTTCCGCTACACGCGATGTAATATTTACAACTTCCCTCTCAAGAAAAAAGAAAGCAGTAATGAAGTATGAAGTTGATATACTAATGATTACTACCCCGATAAAGGTTGCTACGATCCTCACATAAAGACTTTTTCTAAGCACTTAAATCTCCTCCAACCGATACCCTAACCCCCGGATGGTTGTGATCGTTATATCCTTAAAAGGAACCAATTGTTCTCGTAATCGTTTAATATGTACATCAACCGTCCTTTCATCACCTTCATAATCAAATCCCCATATTTTTTCAATCAATTGTGTACGGGTAAAAATCTTTCCAGGTGAGTTAGCTAGCATATAAAGTAATTCACATTCCTTTTTCTTTAAGTATACGGATGAATCATTACATTGAATCAAATGTTTTTCTAAATCGATCGTTGTTTCACCAATAGTCACTACCTTATCTATCGTGACATGATATCGTTTTAAAAGGGCCTTTATTCTTAAGATTAATTCTACCGGATCAAAGGGCTTTACTAAATAATCATCCGTACCAGCATTAAACCCCTTCACCTTATCCTGCGATTCCCCTTTTGCTGTTACCATTAATATCGGGATGTTTAAAAATGAGCGAATATCCGTCGTTAATTCAATCCCATCAATGTGAGGCATCATTACATCAACAATAGCTAAGTCGACCTGTTCATGTGCTAGCAACTCTAGGGCTTCTTTTCCATCTGATGCTTCAAGTACACTAAATTGACTATTTTCAAGGTATACTCTTATTAATTTTCGAATATGTGAATCGTCATCAACTACGAGAATCTTATTCATTTGATCTCAACTCCGATTAAATAATTTGAAAGAAAGACGTAAGCCTAAACCTTACAGCAATAAAAGTGCTTGCAATTTCTGTCTCTTTTCCTATTTTCCTGTTACCTTTCTTTCGCTATTCGTTCTGCTATTCATATTGGGTTGTAAAGCTTGAAGAAATCCTAGGTTTACTATTGTTGTATATAGTTTAACAAGCTTTTATGAACTGAGTATGAATTTTCACATTGGAACAATTAGAACCTCTGCTATGAAACCACAAAGGAGCAAGTCTACTTCAATGTTCTTCCAACTATCTAGCAGAGTCCCACTAACCTCACACATTTTAATATGATTACAGGAACAAATGCAAAAAAACAACTCCGCCTAAGCGAAGCTGTTTTTTAAAATATGTTCTTCTAAAACACTATTAATCAATAACCTTCCAGAAAGCAGGTTTTACTCTGTAGTTTTCGTCAAATAGAAACGGTGCATCGATGCCCACTCCATCATTAGCGTCTTGAGCACGGTCATCTAACCATGTATGGTTATCAGCAATTCCCCAGAATGTGACACTGCTGATGTCAGCATTTAATTTTTCATAAAGTTCAAATAACTGATCGTAGCGGTCTGCTTGAAGTTCAAAAGCAGACTCAGGTATCGCATCATATGTTTTATAAGCACCTACTGGTGGGTAGCCGTAAAGACTAACATCCAGTTCTGTTACTTGGTTGTCTAAACCTAAGCTCGTAAACAAATTAAATGAATCCTCAATTTGTTGAATGGAAGGCCAGCCAATTTGAATATGCGCCTGATGTCCAACCCCGTCAATTGGTACCCCATCTTCTACTAATTCTTTAACTAGATTATAAAGTCTATCCCTTTTTGGAGTAATTTCGGTATTATAATCATTAATATAAAGCTTCGCGTCTTCGCCTGCATATTTTCTAGCAGTTTCAAAGGCAACCCTTATGTATTCATCGCCCGTAATTTGATACCAAGCCGATTCACGAAGTCCTCTTTCATTCTGAGTGTTTCCATCAGCAATTACTTCATTTACAACATCCCAAGAATCCACATCATCCTTGTAACGTTCTACAACTGTTTTAATATGTGTTTCCATTCGCTCTAATAAGAGATCTTTATTCGCTTCTCTCTTTTCTTCATCTGTTTCATCTACCATCGGATTTCCATCTTCATCTAGGAAGAACCAATCTGGTACTTGACTATGCCAGACGAGTGTATGAAAACGTAAGTTCATATCATTTTTGCGGGCAAATTCAACAATTTTATCGGCCCCTTCCCAGTCCCACTTTCCTTCCTCTGGCTGAAGGGAAACCGGCTTCATTGCATTTTCTGCAACAATACTATTGTAATGATGCTTTAGGATTTTTCCCTGCCTTCCGTTTAATTGATACGGCTCAACCGCTGCACCAATATCGAAAGCGCTCTCATACCTGTCAGCTAAAGAAGCAACTTGCCAGGCATGTGGTTGCACATTACCATTTCCCTTCTGATTTTCTCCAAATACCCCGCTATGTCCATTTCCTTGAGCAGCGACACTTCCAATTCCGCCTGTTAACACAAGTGATAAAGCTAACCCTGCAATGATTGGTTTTTTAAGAACTTTAAGCATGTTAAAATCTCCTTTTCATAGATTTAAATTTTTAAAATGCAAAAGTAGCTCACTAACCTCCTTTTTTACAAAATGGACGCCTGCAGACAGTAAATAAGTAAGGGTTTACATTATTGAATTAATCTCGTTCTGCAAGCTTTCTAACTCGAACTCATTATAGCAAGTCTAACTTAGTTTATCTAGTGAACTAACTAAGTTTTTTATAAATGATAGATTAGTAGTGGTATATTTAACCTATTTTGGTAGTTTAAATTACAACTTCTCTCAACTAAAGGCTCCCAACATAAAAAAGCGCCTCATCCTAGTCACCAAAAAAGTACTAGGCGAGACACCTATTCAAATTAACCTTGTTGCTGTAGACTAAGCTAGCTGCTGCTCTGCAAACTCTCTATATAACACATGTGATTTAATTAATTCATCATGTGTACCAATCCCTGTAACCTCTCCATTTTCAATAAAAACAATTTTATCTGCATCCACAATTGTAGATAAGCGATGGGCAATGACAAACGTGGTTCTCCCTTCCATGAGACGTGTAAAAGCTTGTTGAACAACACTTTCTGACTGGCTATCTAGACTTGCCGTCGCTTCATCCATCATAAGAATTTTAGGGTTTCTTAAAAAGGCACGAGCAATAGCAATGCGTTGCCGTTGACCTCCGGATAGCTTCACACCTCGTTCCCCTACTTTTGTATCTAGCCCCTCAGGGAAAGATTGGATAAATTGATCAGCATAAGCCATTTTGGCTACGTCCCACAATTGTTCATCTGTAATTTTTTCTTTATTTTCTAAACCGTAACATAGATTTTCACGTATAGTCCCTGCCATCATTGCACTTTCTTGAGAAACGTAACCAATTTGATTCCGCCATGAAAATAGCGAGATTTCCTTAATTGGTACGTTTCCAATCCGTATCACTCCAGAAGCAGGCTCATAAAATCGCTCTACCAAACCAAACATCGTCGTTTTTCCGCCACCACTAGGACCTGCAAAAGCGATCATCTCACCAGGTGCAGCATCAAATGATACGCCTCTCAATATTGGCTCATTCTTATCATAAGAAAAAGTCACGTCTGAAACATAGATAGACTCATTTTTTATATCTATTTCTTTCCCATCATTTTCTTCTTCTGATTCAAGTTCAAGTATATCGATGATTCGCTCGGTTGCTCCTTTTGCTTTCTGAAGCTCTGTAAAAAACCTCGCAAAAGATGTAAGTGGCATGATGATTTGGAATAAGTAAAGCAAGAAGGCAACGAGTGAACCCGTTGTCATCGTCCCATTTGCAACACGGATTCCACCGTACCCAATAATCATCACAATGACAGCCATTACAACAACGTACATGAGCGGTGCAATAACAGCAAAGATTCGTGCTTCCTTTAAACCATACTTGTATAATTGATCGATTCCGGCAAATCCATTCTTCTCCTCGACACGCTCTGCATTTGAAGCTTTCATTAAGCGAATTTCACTTAATGTCTGTTGAATGTTTCCAGAAAATACTGCTGTTTCATCTTGTAATCCACGTGAAATCCTGGCCATTCTCCTGCCTAAAGGAATCAAAATAGCAATCGTGAATGGAACCGAAGTCAACATGAGTAATGTCATTTTCCAATCCATAATTGTAAGTATGGTTACAGCACCTATAATCGAAATAATTCCGGTTACAAATTGAGGAAAGTGACCTGAGATTAACTGCCTAATAATACTTGTATCATTGACGACCCGGCTAACAGACTCACCACTCGAGTGATTATCAAAATATGTTACAGGCAAACGTAACATCTTCACCCAAATTATTTCACGTAATCTCGCTACCACCTTTTGACCGACTGCACTAAGCAAATATATTGATAAACCATTCAAAATAGCTTGGACAAGGAAGGCTAGTCCGATCGCGAACATGATTGAAATACTTAATGCTTCTACAGAAAATCCATCAACTAATTCCCTTGTTAAAAGCGGAACGACCAAGCCGGCTAGCGTTGTGATAATACTCGCTATTAAGCCAATTATCAATCCAGACTTTGGAATATTCGTTGATAAAACAAGGGATAGGAATGGCTTAAGGCCGCTCTTTTTTTCGTTCATAGGTTAATCTCCTTCTTACAATACTTATACTTGCCGTATATCACACTTACTCGCCGTAACTACACCTTTACTAGCACAACCAGAAAATCGACAAAAAAAGGCCAATGTAGCCAAAAGGCTTCATTGACCTTTTCCTCATTATATCCCCAATCGAAACGCCTTCACAATCACTCCATCATTCGCAGGCTCAAAATCATGCTCAGGCAATCGTTCAAACCCCATTCGGCCATATAACTTGATAGCACCTTCCATAAAGTCTGCAGTATGTAGTCCAATTGCATCATAGCCTTTTGCTTTCGTTCGTTCAATGCATTCTGTAAGCAAGGCATGTGCTACCCCTTTTCCTCGCGCTTCTTTCGTAACAGCAAGAAGTCGAATTTCAGAGTAATCTAATTCATCAACCAAGCCCTCGTAGGCATCTGATTTAGGAGGAAAGAGTGCAACACTTCCTACAATACCGCCTTCTATTTCGGCAACAATGAATTCTACACCAGATTGCTCATCTGCATCTGAAGAGATTGCTTGTTTAAGAGCCTGCCAGTGTTCCTCTGATACGGCTTTTGCATGTTCACTATATGCCTCGATTCGCTGTGTTCGAATATACTGTACTTCATCTGAAAGAGCATTACGTATTTTCATTAAATCAACTCCTTATTATGTACTCAATATATCACCATATAAGATCATTTCACATAAAAACGCCCTCTAATAGCAAATACTAGGGGGCAGCATAATGGTCTTATTCTAACAAACAACTATTAGCCCAAAATTCAAATATTCCAGGCAGGCGCCCACCCATTTCATTCATTCAAACATAGGGTAAGGGTGTAGTCACTCAAAAAGGAGGAATTCTTCATGAGTCACGTTACTGGAAATAGCTTTACTTTAATTGTTGTATTATTTATCCTGCTGATCGTTGTAGGATCTGCATACACATTTTAAATAATTATAGAAGGGGGTAGACCTTTGGGTTCCCCCTTTATTCATAATGTATAAACAAGCTGGTCATACTATGCTGATCGCAAATAAAAGGAGGTCAAGGTTCGATGAAATATCAAGCGAACAAAGGACAAGTTTTTTATGGGCACACGATCGGAATCTTAATGCTTGATAGTTTCGTTCCAATGATTCCCGGTGATGTTGGCAACGCTACTTCATATACCTATCCTGTTCTTTACCAGACATTAAAAGGGATTACGACTAAAAAGATGGTTGCCCGGGATTCAGATGTTCTTCCTGAAATCATTTCAAAAAGCAAAGAACTTATTTCAGATGGCGCAAAAGCGATCACTGGAGATTGTGGATTCTTACTTATGTATCAAAACGAATTGCGTCAAGCGTTAAATGTTCCCACCTTTCTTTCAAGTTTGCTGCAACTTCCATTTATGCTTCACATGCTAAATCAGGAAGAGAAAGTTGGAATTATAACAGCTGATTCTACTTTGCTTGATACGAGCTTACTACATAAAATAGGGATTAATCCAAACCGACTCTTAATTACTGGGCTAGAAACGTACCATCATTTTTATCACTCTTGTCTTGGGGAGAGCGGGACTTTAGATTCCACTAAAGTTGAACAAGAAGTAGTTCAGGCTGCTAAGCATCTAGTAAAACAAGATGACAATGTGAAGGCGATTTTACTTGAATGTAGTTTCCTGCCGCCTTATGTCTCAATAATAATATCGTCACCAAGATCTACTGTGAAGAAGGTTACTTTTTTAACTTCCTTCTTTATTACTTCTTCAAAGGCATTATCTATTAAGTTACCAATAATAATTGATAATTGAACAGTATCAATATGTTCAGGAAGCATCCCTAGAGAACTATTTTCATCAATGTTAAATTGAATCTTTTTTTCTGAAGCTTTCCCAATTTTCCCTAACAAGAAGCCTGTACCTTTGGATCTTCAATTTGGTGGAAAACAATACGGCTGCTATTCTCATTATCCTCGATTTCTAACTGAATCATTTTTATTGCATCCGCCTGATATCCCAACTGGAGTAAGCTAGAAATGGCGTAGAGTTTATTTGTGAATTCATGTGCCTGTGCACGAAGATCCTCAGAATATTCCCTAACCTCTGATAGAGTATTAACCATCTCTTGAATTTCTGTTTTATCTCTAAAGGTAGCAACTGCACCAAATACTTTTTTTTCTTCTACAATTGGAGAAATATTTAATATAATAACCTTATCTTCCAAGAATAATTCTTTGTTCACAATACCCTTATTATTTTTAAGAACTTTTTCGACATCTATATTGGGAATTACACTTTTTAAAGGTTCATTAATTAGATTATCTTGTATGTCAAGAATACGTTTTGCCGCCGTATTCATAAGTGTAATGTATCCTTGATAATCGACAGAAACGATCCCTTCATTAATTGAAGATAATGTTGCATTTCTATCTCGATATAATGATGCGATTTGTCGTGGCTCTAATCCCATTGTATCATTCCGAATACTCCTTGCTAATAAGATACTTACAATAACGCCCATAATTACAATCACTATTGCAAAAAGAACAACGGGTTTAACCTCTTTTAATATGTCTAAATAGATATCCTCTAATAAATACCCTACATTTACAACTCCAATAACCTGACCAATCTCATTGAAAATTGGTGCTTTACCTACTAAAGCTGGTCCCACTAATTCTTTGGATTTAATTGTGTAATATCCTCCAAAAACAACAGCCTTATAACTATCATCAATAGGTATGAATTTATCAATTTTCTTTCGGTCAGGATGAGTTAAAATCTTACCCTCACGATCAGTTATAATAACAAACTTGGCATCTGCCTGATTTCGTATCGTTTCAGTAAGTGGTTGTAACTTCAATGGAGGATAAACAGAGCCCATCACCTCTTTAACCGAAGGCATATAGGATACCGTTTTCGCTGTTTGGAGACTAATTGCAGCTGTACTTTCATACACTCGTTGAGTATTAAGATAAAGAAATTGTCCAACTAACGCGATAATTATTGTTAAAATTAAACATACTACTATCCCTAAGATCTTTGTTTGTAATGATGCTTTTTTTAGTTTTCCTTCCATAATTTCACCTGTATTACATATGACTTGATTGTAGAATAAGGGTTAAACGTTATCCCTCTACTTACACCTTATCATATTTTCTATTTTAGAAATTTTACCTTTTATATTAAAAATACCCGGATAAGGCATGACCCTATGACACTATGTGTAAAATATAAAATCTATTTATCTTTAGATTCGGCAAGCATCTTCAAGGCATTTATCCCTTGAATTTTCCAGCACATACCAGTTATTTTCTTTTTTATATATTTTTGAACACTAGTGTTGCATATATACTGACTGAATTTTCAGTTTTAAAGTTCTTCCTGTTTAGAGCCAAAAAAGTAAATACCCAATCAAAGGTGGTTCCATCCATTTGGAAAAATATTTACAATTAG